>JAWXAN010000042.1 GCA_034439475.1 Candidatus Zixiibacteriota bacterium | reverse complement strand
CTTAAGAAGTCGCTCCTCGCAACTTGGATTCATAATTTTTGGTGCGGGGCGGGAGATATCGGCTTTGATTCGGATGGGCTACTTCTCGTCGGTGCCGGTCAGGGACAAGCCCTTTACGGTCTCGCGCTTTTTCGGAGATTCGGTTCTGCGGAAGATGAGCTTTTGCAGAAATCCCGGCTGGGTCTGCCGGTAATGTTCTGCCAAATACGATTCAATCTTTTCAGAAAGTCCCACAGCATCAAGTCCGACCTCGCGCAGAAGCTGGTCGCGTTCGCCATGAGTGACAAATTGATCAGATGCTCCGAAGGCTTTGAACAGTCCCGGATAGCGGTTGCCAAGCAGATATTCGGCAATAGCCTGTCCGAATCCACCTCTGAGGGTACCCTCTTCAATAGTAAAAATGACCTTGGCGTTGTTGTGGATTTGCAGCAACATCTCATAATCAAATGGTTTAATAAATCGCGCGTTCACCACTGACAAATCGATCCCTTTTGTCCGGAAAGATTCTGCAAAACCGAGCGCGGTCGTGACCATAGTGCCGACGGCAAGCACGACTATGTCACTTGGGGGGGTCAACCGTTCCCATGTTCCCCATGCAATTTTTTGCGGCACAGCGGTCATTGGTGTCGGAGTGTTGTCGCGGGGATAGCGAATGGCGACGATTCCTGAAACATCATTGTCGGCTGTGTGGTGGAGCATCGCGCGCATTTCATTGCCGTCTTTGGGCGCGGCAAGAGTCAAATTTGGGACTGCGGATAAATACGAGATGTCAAACATTCCGTGGTGGGTCGGGCCATCGTTTCCGACCAGTCCGGCGCGATCCATACAGATAGTAACTGGCAGATTCTGAATCGCCATGTCATGGATTATCTGGTCGTAGGCGCGTTGAAGGAAAGTGGAATAGATCGCCACATACGGGCGTATGCCTTCAGCGGCCAATCCGGCGGCAAAACATGCGGCATGGGCTTCGGCGATACCTACATCGTAAAACCGTTCGGGGTATTTTTCGCTGAACTCGACAAGGCCAGTGCCGCTGGACATGGCGGCTGTGATGGCGACCACTTTTTCATTCTTAGCGGCCAACTCGACCATCGTGTCGCCAAAAATCTTGGTGTACGACGGCGCGCTCGGAGCGCCTTTGGCCATTGTGCCGGTTATTTTGTCAAACTTGCTGACCCCGTGATATTTGAAGGCATCCGCTTCGGCGGGCAGATACCCTTTGCCTTTCACTGTGGCAATATGAAGCATAACCGGGCCGGGGATTTGTTTGAGGTCTTTTAACGTCTTAATCAATAGAGGCAGGTCATGCCCGTCGATTGGTCCGAAATATCGGAACCCAAGCTTTTCAAAAAGCATTCCCGGCACAAGCAGGCCTTTGATTGAGTTTTCGATGCCTCGGATTGTCTCACGAATTTTGTCACGTCGTTTGAATTTGCCAGTAAGCTCCCAGACTTCGTTGCGGAGCTTGATCATCTTTTCATCGGCCATGATGCCGGTCATATATTTAGAGATTGCTCCGACATTTTTTGAGATCGACCAGGTGTTGTCATTGAGAATAACCAGCAGATTTTTTTTTAGCGAGCCAGCATTATTCATACCTTCGAAAGCCAGCCCGCCGGTCATTGAACCATCGCCAATGACAGCGATAACTTTATGATCTGAGTTGGCCATATCGCGGGCCGCCGCAAAACCGAGGGCGGCAGAAATCGAGGTCGAGGCGTGTCCCGCTCCGAAGTGATCGTATTCAGACTCGCTTCGTTTGGTATAACCGGCAAGGCCATGATACTGGCGAAGGGTGTGAAGTCGGTCGAGGCGTCCGGTCAAGGCTTTATGGCTGTAGGTCTGATGCGAGACATCCCAAATGATTCTATCATGAGGTGTGTCATAGACATTATGAAGGGCGACGGTTAGTTCGACTGTGCCAAGATTTGAGGCGAGGTGTCCGCCTGTTTCGCAAACCGAGCCGATTATCGCCTGTCTGAGTTCAACGGCAAGTTCGAGCAGGTCTTCCTGCGAGAGAGCTTTTATGTCTTTGGGACTTTTTATCTTCTGCAAAATATTCATAATGTATCAGACAGAGTGGTTAGCGTTCTCGCTGGCCGATATAACGCGCCAGATATTTGAGGGGGTTGTCATCGTAATCTGTAAAAAGAGCCAGGGCCTCATCAATAAGTTGAGCCGCTTCAGCGCGAGCGCGTTCTATACCTACAGTTCCCGGGTATGTCGCCTTTTGATTTTTACAATCGGAGCCGGTTTGTTTTCCAAGTATTCTGTGGTCTCCTTCAATATCGAGAAGATCATCTATTATCTGAAAAGCCAAACCTATTTTTTCTGCATATTGGGTTAATCGGGCTAGTTCACGGCTATCCGCGCCTGCCAAAATAGCGCCGACTCGCACCGATGCTCTAATTAATGATCCGGTCTTAAGGGAATGAATATGGATGACCTGTTCCCGTGTTACTTGTCTGCCTTCGGCCTCAAGGTCGGCAATTTGTCCGCCAAGCATTCCGCTTGTGCCGATGGCGTCGGCAAGTTCAATCACTGCTTGTGTGGAGCCGGTCTGGGCCATTAAATGAAAAGCAATGACATGGAGGCCGTCACCAGCAAGTACGGCAAGCGCCTCTCCAAACTTTTTGTGACAGGTGGGCATTCCGCGGCGAAGGTCATCGTCATCCATGCAAGGAAGGTCATCGTGGATCAATGAATAGGTGTGAACCATTTCAAGGGCGGCCATTGCAAGATGTATCGATCTGGGAGCCGCTCTTTGTTCACCGCCGCAATATTCATATGCGGCAAGAGCGAGGGATGGTCGAAGCCGTTTGCCTCCGGCCATGGCAGAATAGCGCATTGCCTGATGTAGCGATTTCGGTTCGGTCTCCTCGGATGGGATAAGTTGATCGAGCAGGCCTTCGACAAGCTGTCGGCTCTTTTGCAAGTATTCGAGTCCGGGGGTTGTATCAACCGGCATTAGGATTCATCCTCGTCTGCACTGCGTTTGAAATCTTTTTCAAGCATGCCGTTTTCCTCGGAGATAATTTTAACTGACTTCGCGACCTGATTGAGTTTTTCATCGCAGAGTTTTGCTATTTCAACCCCTTCGATATAAAGCTGAAGGGATTGCTCAAGTCCGGAATCACCGGACTCGAGAAGATTGGTAATCTCCTCAAGCCGCCCTACTGCTGACTCGTAGTCTTTGAATTTTTTCACGGCCGGTAAACGCTTCCTCAGCTACTCTTTTGCTTTCTTTCGATCACAGACTGTAACCGCCCGTCGGCAACAATCGTTTCCATCCGGGCACCGATTTCTATATCAGCAATCGTTCGAATCAGCCCCCCATCTCCGTCCAAACGCTGGCTGACCGAATAGCCCCGCGCAAGGGTTTTCAGAGGCGACAAGGTCTCCAATCTTGAGACGGCCAAAGATAACCTGTTTTTGTGGAGTTCAAAACGGTTTTTTCCGGCTGAGGAATGAACCCGACTAAGGCTATCGAGATACTGGCGTTTCTGATTGACAAAATCCAACGGCCGAATCCATGCCGATCGAGATTTGAGGAAGTTGAGCGACTCGCGGAATTCATTGAGCTTTTGTTCCATGAAACGGCGGTAACTTGTTTTGAGTGAACTGAGATGGTCCTTGAAATCCTGCTTTGACCAGACTGTCAGTTCGGCGGCGGCTGAGGGAGTCGAGGCGCGCAAATCGGCCGCGAGGTCAGAAAGGGTTGTATCGACCTCATGGCCAACTGCCGAAACAACCGGTATGCGCGAGCCAACTATGGCCCGAACGACGGTTTCGGTATTGAACGCCCATAAGTCTTCGAGAGAGCCTCCACCCCGCCCGGCTATGATGAGATTGACCTCAAGACGGGCGTTGAAAAATGCGATGCCAGCGGCTATTTCATTTTCCGCGCCGTCTCCTTGGACGCGAGCGGGATATATTATCAATTGAATCGAATTGTTTCGGCGCTGAGCAATATGTATTAAGTCACGAATTGCGGCTCCGGTAGGCGAGGTTACGATTCCTATGCGTTCGGGGAATAGCGGCAAAGGTCGCTTTCGGGCGGAATCGAAAAGCCCCTCGCGTGAGAGCCGCTCATGCAATTGTCTGAAGGCCAGCTCGAGCGGGCCGACACCAACTGGCACAATTTTTTTACAGTTTAACTGATAATTTCCGCCTTTTTCGTAGACGTTAATATCTCCGAAGATCAAAACCTTCTGTCCGTTTGTTGGAGTAAATTTCAGAGTTTGGCCGACCGATTTCCAGCAAGTTGCTTTGAGCACGGCTTGCTCGTCTTTAAGTGAAAAATATCTGTGACCGGATGAATGGTGGATATAGCCGGTGATTTCGCCTTCGATCCAGACACCGGCGAATCTGTCTTCGAGCGCTCCCTTTATCATTCTCGTGACGGCCGACACGGTATAGGCCTGTGGTGAATCAATCATAGGGTGAAATTAGGTGAGATAGGCGCGATTATGCAATGATAAAGAGAGGGGTTTTCGGCAGCGGAGGAGATATTGGCGTGTCGATCAGAGATAACCGCCACTTCGCGCAAATTTATTTCTTTGTAGTCCCCCAACGGTTGGGTTATTATTTAACGATGTAAGGTTGGCTGACTGTTGCAAACCTCTTCGGCAGGTTCGAAGACGGACCTACTCTACCAAATATCGGAGAATGTTTGGAATCTCTTTTTTCCGTCATAGTGGGCAGGCACGGGAGCGACATTGTAAGACGCTCAGAGGACGGATTAAGTGATTGACGTTACTGGGTCTGAAGGCTCGAGAGAATCTTGTCTGCCATCGAGGGGTTTATCCCTTTTATCGATGTCAGCTCATCCCGTGTTGCGGATTTTATCCGCTCAACCGAACCAAAATGACGCAGAAGAGCGCGGGCTTTGGCCGGGCCGACTCCGTTAATATCATCGAGGGCGGATTTGATAGTCCGTTTACCTCTCACCTTGCGGTTGTAGGTTATAGCGAAGCGATGAGCTTCGTCTCGAACGCGCTTTAGTAGCATAAGAGCCGGAGAACTTCGGGGAATCGTTATTGAATCGGAATTGCCGGGCAAGAATATCTCTTCCAGTCGTTTTGCGAGCGAAATGATAAGCTGGTCGGGAAATCCAAGAGACTCAAGCTCGGCTTTTGCCGCCGACAATTGTCCTTTGCCGCCATCGACAACCACCAAATCCGGAGGTTGTTTCTCTTCCTCTTTTAGTCGGTGAAAATACCGCCCGACTATTTCGCGCATCATGCTGAAATCGTCCTGCCCCGACACGCCTTTGATTTTGAAGTGTCGATACTCGGTCTTTTTTTGCCTTCCGTTGTCAAAATAGGCACATGAGCCGACGGTGTCTGTCTCTCCGGTGTTTGAAATATCAAAACAGGCAATGGTACGCGGCGAAATTGGCAGTCGGAGGGCATCCTTGAGGTCCGTGACCATCTTGCTGGTTCTCTCAGACTGAATGCGTTTGTGTATCAGCAATTCGTCAAGAAGCATGCGAGCGTTGATGGCGGCAAGGTCAACCATTTTAAGTTTGACGCCTATCTTCGGGGTGTATATTCGAACCGGCTTCCCTTTTACCTTCTTAAGCCAGCTTGCAATTATCCTCACTGTTTGTAGTTCAAGCGGGAAATATATCTCCTCGGGCAAGTTCGGCTGATTGTTGTAATACTGGGTGATGAAAGTCTCAAGCATTGCCTCGTCAGTCTCATCGGGCTCGGCGCTCAATTGAAAATCCTGTCGGCCAAGAAGAACACCCTGCCGGATTTGCATGACAACAGCGACAGCATCGGAGCTTTCACGGGCAATGGAGATTATGTCTCGGTCGACAACTTCTCCGGCATCGGCTCGCTGTTGGCGATCGGTGATGCTTTCCAGCGCGTCTATTTGATCGCGGAGTATGCGAGCTTCTTCAAAGCGGAGATTTTCCGAGGCGCTTCTCATCCGTTCGGTGAGTTCATTCATAAGTTCCCGCGACCGCCCGGAAAGCGCCATAATCACGGACTGAACGAGTTTATCATATTCGGCCTTTGACTGAAAATTTTCGCATGGCCCGCCACAACGCTTTATGTGATAGTCCAAACAGACTTTGTACTGCTTGGCGGTTGGATGAGGAATTGTGAGGTTACAGGTACGAATGGTAAACAGTCTGGAGAGGGCTCTGACAGTCCTCCACATCCCTTGGCTGTTCGTGTAGGGACCAAAGTAGGTCGCGCCGTCTTTCAAAAGTCTTCGGACCACAAGGATACGCGGGAAAGGCTCATTGGTGGTGATTTTGATATACGGGAAATGCTTGTCATCTTTGAGACGGACATTATAGCGCGGCTTGTGCTGTCGGACGAGATTTGCTTCGAGGATAAGCGATTCTATTTCATTATCGGTCGCCATCATGTCAAGGTCGGTGATGTGGAATGCCAAACGTTGGGTTTTGACATCGAGTTTGTCGGCAGGACGAAAGTAACTTCGGACACGGTTGCGGAGGCTGTTCGCTTTGCCGATGTAAATTATCTCCCCTTTGACGTTTTTGAAGATATAGACGCCATGAGAATTCGGGAGATTTTTGAGTTTTGCTTCGAGTGATTCCAATGAGCTTGCCATCTCTCTGAGAACACGAATGTGCTATCAGAGTTTCTTTGTGGTTACTGCGATACCAGAATGCGCCGCGCCCCGACAAAACGACGTGACCAATACTCTTCGGATAGTCCGCTGACTATCACGCCCCGCGATGAAGAAGCATGGATAAATTCACCAAATCCAACATACACGCCGACATGGGAAATCTGGTCGCCATCGGTTTTGAAAAACACAAGGTCCCCATAGCGGAGCGATTTCTGATGGACTATTGCTCCAGAGGAGAATTGCTCGAAAGCGGTACGAGGAAGGCTTATATTGCCAAAGGAGGCAAAGGCATCGCGGGTAAATTTTGAGCAGTCAATCCCTTGCTCGTATGCCGAGGAGCCAACGTACGGCTTGCCGAGTTGTTTCTGAAGAATAAGTCCCAATCGAATATGATCATTTGTGGATAGTCCCTGAACCGAAGTCGAACCTGATACCGTAGATTGCTTCGGGCGTTCAGAAGCAGAGCCCGGATTTCCGCGCGTGCCATAGCGCTGAATGCCTTGACAGGCGATTAACATGGCGCATACAATTATAGCAAAGAGGACTCTTATCATTATGCCAGCCTCGGGTAGATGATGTTAAATCGAACTTTGAAATATAGTCTGGTGCACCCGACCAAGACAACAACAAACACAAAATAGAGCGGATACCAGTAGCCGGCGAATAATGTGAGAAGCAGAAGCGGTAATTTAATCGCCAGCAAGATTATTTTTTCGGATTTGATAAATATGGTCAGACAAATGAGAGCGGACGAAATGAGAGAGAGCACTAAGAGCGCTATGAAATTTGAGCTAAAGGCAAAGAGGGCCGAGCCGAGCATGAAAAGCAGAGCAAGACATTTTTCGCCGGTCATTCCCAGCGCTATCGCAAGAGTTTTTTTGCCGGTAGCCTTATCTCCGGCGACATCGGGTATCGTTGTCAAAAGGTAGATTGCTCCCACTGACAGGCCAAAATAAAGCGGGTTGTCCCAACCGAGAAGGCCGGCATTGTGAACAGAAAGCTCGGGCATCACAGAAAACGAAATCAGCGTTCCGCAGGCATACGCGTTGGCGAACAGACCCCAAAACGGCCGGTTTTTGAGTCGCACAGGCGGTACAGAATAAATGTAACTGAGTAGAAAGGCTTGTAAGAATATAAGGCGGGTCGCCGCCGGATACAAGAGTGTCAGAGCAATAGCAGACGCGGAGGTGAGTAGGAAACCCTTATAGAGCGCGCTCTGCTCTACAATGTTATTCTGCAAAAAGCCGAGCTTTTGGTTGATTCGATCAGATTCATAATCATATATCTGGTTGATATATAACGCTGAAGTAGCCAAAAGACTCCAACCTGCCATAATGCCCAAATCGCTCAGATCAAAAGATTGCCCGGTAAGGTCATGATGATATTTAACTGCTACCAGATAGATCGACCAGATTGGCAGGTGCAGGAGCGGTCTTGCAGCGAAGAAATAATCGAGCGCTTTCATGTCACTAATAAAATGAGGTATCCGTACATAAATGGCGCGGCAAAGAGCAGCGAATCAAACCTATCCAGTACTCCGCCATGACCGGGAATAAGTCCCGATGAGTCTTTTTTACCGAGCGACCGTTTCCACATTGATTCCACCAGATCGCCAAGCTGGCCGAAAATCGAGCAACCGAGTGCAATGAATATAAGATGTATCAGAGAAAGGGATTGAAATTTCCAGAGGCCGATAACAATGCCGACGACTACAGCCGCCGCGAGTCCTCCAAGAAAGCCTTCGATAGTTTTGTTAGGCGACACGCCGGGGGCAAGTTTGTGTCGTCCAAAGGTCGATCCGACCCACATGGCAGCTGTATCTCCCAGCCAGAGAATGCCAAACAATAAAAGGAGGCAATCTCCCCCGGTAAAACCATCGATGGCGAACATTCTGCTGAAATCGCCCAAAGCGAAGACATAGGGATAGAGCATCAGAATATATCCTATCCCCCACACGAGACGGCTATGTCTGCGGAATAGTTCTTCCGGCGGTTGCGTCCCAAGTGAAAAATAAAGTCCGCTCAAGAGAAAAAAAATTGTAATAATCGGCAGAGTAAAAAGGAAAAGACTCATTGATTGCAGGATATCACCAGCCTCTGTCGTCCAGAATAATGAGCGTGCCGATGACACAAGGGCCGCAAGCAAACAGACTTGGGCAAGCCAAAATAAGGGATGGTCGAAGCCATACCCTTCACCAGAAAGAATCTCGGTCATAGCCAGGACTGACAAAACGGTCACCAGTCCAAAAAGCCAAAATCCGCCCTGATCTGAGATCCAAAGAATAGCCGGAATCGCGATGGCCGCTACGATAATTCGCGTAACAAGATTTTTACTGATCAGCAAATCTAATCGACCTCTTTTTGAGAAACCATACCAAATCTCCGCTCGCGCCCCTGATAGTTGAGGATAGCGTCGAATAGGTCTCTGCGCCCAAAGTCCGGCCAGAGTGTGTCGATGATATAGAGCTCGGTGTAGCTGGTCTGCCAGAGAAGGAAATTCGAAATACGAAGCTCTCCCGATGTTCGTATCAATAAATCCGGATCGGGTATGCCTGCGGTGTAGAGGAAACTCGAAAAGAGTTCCTCGTCAATATCGGCAATATCGAGAATACCGGCCCGGATTGAATTGGCTATACCTTTCACGGCGTCAAGAATCTCCGCTCGTCCGCCGTAATTCAGGGCAAGGTTCAGAACCAGCCCTTTATTATTTCTGGTTCGATGCACAGCTTCGTCAAGGGCCACTCGCCTGACTCGCGAAAGCCCACTCAGGCGGCCGGTTGTGATGAGTTTCACATCGTTTTTCATCAATTCATCGAGCTCATTGAGGGTTGTTCGGGTCAGCAGTGACATGATGGCTGTGACCTCGTCTTTCGGTCGTTTCCAATTCTCTAGTGAGAATGTGTAGAGAGTGAGGTATTTAATCCCAAGTTCACCGGAGACCTTCACAACTTCCTTGACAGCCTTGACACCGGCCTCATGCCCCGCTGTGCGAGGCTGATTTCTCTGGGCGGCCCAGCGTCCGTTTCCATCCATTATAATTGCAACATGCTGAGGAATGCGGGTTGCGGCGGCCAGAATTCTATTTTTCAGGTCAGTAAGCTCGTACATAGGTAAACCAAAAGTAAGATGAGCGGTATGGCTTGGCAAGCTCAATTGGATTGCAGGCGGATTGGGGGGTATAAAAGGCGGGCAAGCGTGAAAGAAAAAATGGGAGAGGGTTGGCATTTTTTTAATTGAGGATTTGTTGGCGCACGAGGCTTTCAAGTCCGCCCCACCACAGCGGGCAGGCGTGGAGGGAAGGTACGCCAGCCACGGGGATCAGGATTTGCTCCGGGCTGCTTCATCCAATAGCAATCGCAAACATGCCCCGCGAATGCTTTGCTCAAGCCTTTCAATAGTTTGGAGGTCGGCATGTTCCAACTCTTGTTCAATCGATTCTCTAAGCCATATTCCTGTTCTGTATTTGATAATCTCGAATTGACCCTCAAAACTCCACCAGCTTCCGGTTTGAAAGTCCCAAAATATTTGTCCGTAACTATAGCAATACGGCCGTACTAGTTGGCTTAACATGGCAACAGCACTGCTCTGTGGAAGAGCCGCTATCAATTAACAAAGTCTTTGTGAACAATAACTCATCAAGCTGGTTCTCAGCCAAATGCTCCTGCACATCCGGATCAAATGATAGTAGGTCGAGTTGAAAGAGTATCCTTGTCTGGTGACGTGTTATCTTGTGCTCTTTGAGAATTTCGTCCCAAACTCGCACAAATAGTCCTAGTTGTTTTTCGTCACGCTGTATTCTCGGCAATTGTTTCTTCATACTGTCTGTCAAAATTGCAAACTATAAAAATTTCGGCGGTTTTTTTTCCGATTCGCGGTATTCGCGCTTTGCTTTTTTGAGTGTTGTACTTGTATCTGGAAGCTTCGGCAGTCGACCACCAAAAAGTTGCTCAATAGTCACGATCTGCATGATTGGGAAATTGCTTCCTCCGGGTAGAGTCCAAGTGCCCATCGCGGCGGCCTCGGCAAGCATAGGTTTTGTAGGAGGCTGCAAGGCTATTAAAATTCCCAACGGAGCTTCTTCTCGCTCTAGAACGCCTTTAAGGGCACGAATATCTTTGGGTTGATATTTGCCGCCCTTGACTTCAATAATCGCACGGTGAAACTTGTTTTCAAAGTCCTGAAAGTAAAGCAATCCGTCAATGCCACCATCTCCGCCTCCCTTGCTCTTGAAAGGTTGTCCACCAAGCAATGAGACCGCCCAGCTTTCAAATTGGAAAGGTGAATCGAGGAAAAGCATCTCTGCGGCATCGACTGATTTAGGTTCTCCTACAACCGCAAATTTGGAATCGGGGAAATGATCATTTAATCGCTTCTTGATGAGAGAAATAGCGAGGTGTGTTATATCGATACCGATCCATTTGCGTCCGAGTTTTTCTGCCGCCACGATTGCAGTGCCACAGCCACAGAATGGATCGAGTACGACATCGGATTGTTTAGATGAGGTTGTCAAAATCCGTTCCAGAAGTGCTACTGGCTTTTGTGTCGGATAACCTAATCTTTCCTGAGCTAGGTTGTGAATCGGTCTGATATCATCCCAAATATCCTGCAGAGGAACCCCCGGCAAATCTTCAGGAAATTGTTTCAACCGAGGCATACCGCCCTTTTTCTTCGGCCAGTGAATTCGACCCTGTTTATCCAACTCGTCGAGAGTACTTGGGATGTACATCCAGTGCCTTCCTCTGGTTGTGACATCCAATCCTTTCCAAGGTTGACCACTAACCCCTTGGCTGACACCGGCTCCAGTAAGGTCACTTCGCTTATAGTGTCTACCATCTTCGTCAACAGTATCGAAGAACGTTTCCAGATACGAAGAATCATACTTTTGATAGATATCGTTCCAGATACATTTATCAGTTCTCGAATAGAAAAGAATTACGTCATGGATTGATCCGCACTTATTGGCACTGCTGTGAGCACTTGTCCGTTTCCAAATTATCTCGTTTCGGAAATTACTAATTCCAAAAATCTGATCGAGTAATAATTTTAAATAATGACTTGCCGTTGGATCGCAATGCAAATAGAGCGATCCCGTTGGTTTTAATACCCTGTGAAGTTCAACTAATCGGATTGCCATCATAGTCAGATAAGCCATCAAATCGGAGTTACCCATAAAGGATCTAAAGGCTTGCATCATGGCTTTCAATTCGGCGGAAGCTTCGGTTCGGAGCATTATCTGCTCGTACACTTGCTGTGTCTCGTTCGTCCATGCCCATGTATCCTCGAATGCTTGTATCTGAGCGGAGGACGCCTTGCCCGTCTTATCCTGAAAAATAACATTGTAGGCTCTTTGAGAGTTAAAAGGGGGGTCCAAATATATTAAATCAACGGATTCGGTCTCGATATGCTTGCGCAATATCTCGAGATTATCGCCGTAGTATAGGGAGTTCATCCTAACAATTTACTTGTTAAACGTCGAATAGAAAAGTGATGTTTTTGTCTGAAGCCAGTGGCCTCTCCCTCTACCCTACCGTCTGCTCTTTTACAAGCAACTTCTTTATCCGCTCGACGGCCGCTTGGCAGTCCTCGCGTGTGACATCCAAGTGTGTGACCATGCGGATTTTGTCCCGGCCAAACGGAACCGCGAGCACCCCGGCGGATTTGAGTTTGGCAATAACGCTCTCTGGTGTCATTCCGGAATTGAGTTTGGCCACGATTATGTTTGTCTCCACCCGGCTCATATCGATCGCAAAAAGTCCCAGCGCATTCAATTCGGTCGCAAGGTAACGGGCATTGGTGTGGTCATCGGCAAGCCGTGTTAGGTTATTTTTCAGCGCGTACAGTCCAGCGGCGGCCAAAATGCCGGCCTGGCGCATTCCTCCGCCAAACAGTTTTCTCTCACGGCGGCATTTCTCCACAAACTCACGACTGCTCACAATCAGCGAGCCGACCGGCGCCCCAAGTCCTTTGGAGAGACAAACAGATATTGAATCAAACGGCCGGGCAAGTTCTGCCAGTGGAATCTCGGTTGCAATATGGGCATTCCAAATACGCGCGCCATCAAGATGGAAGGCAAGTCCGAATTCATCGCAGACTTCGCGGACTTTAAGGATTTCATCCTGCGGCAGGACAGTCCCGCCATGCCGGTTATGGGTGTTTTCCAGCGCAACAATTCGCGTCTCGGGTGAATGCAGGCTTTTTATCCGGACATTCTCGCGGACCATTTCGGCGGTAATCATCCCCCTATCGGTCTGAATGAGATTAACCAAAAGCCCGGCATGTACCACCGGCCCGGCAACTTCGTAGTTCACAACATGGCATTCCCGATCACACAGGAGCTCTTCTCCCCTGTGTCGGGTATGGACTTTCAGGCAGATTTGATTGCCCATCGTGCCTGATGGAACATACAGCGCGGCTTCGCTGCCAAAGAGCTTTGCTGTCTGATTTTCGAGTTCAATGACGGTCGGGTCATCGCCAAAAACGTCATCGCCGACAACGGCATTGGCTATTGCCTGCCGCATGGCATCGGACGGTCTGGTTACGGTATCGGAGCGAAGGTCTATAATTTTCATATTAGGGCCAATATACGTGATAGTTTCGGTTTCGAACCGTGATTTCTTTCGCAGACGTTACCGGAATAACTTTGGCCTTGGGCATAAAAAAAGTCCGCCATAGGCGGACTTCCCTGATTTTCTTTCTTTTTCTACCTCTTAATTTGCCAGAATGACATTCTGGGCTTTTGGACCCCCGTCAGAGCCGGCCAGTTCGAAAAATACTTCCTGTCCTTCTTTAAGCGTTCGGTACCCTTCCATGTTTATCGCTGTGTAATGGACATAGACATCCTGGTCTGAGCCATCACCCGCGATAATTCCCCATCCCTTGTGCTCATTAAAGTACTTAACTTTACCCTTTGACATTCTACCTCCGTCAAAATTGCGCAGTTTCGTGGTCGCACTTTCGATGTATTATACGCAGATCTAAAGATGGATTGCGGTAAAAATATTATAGATTTGTGAAAATTTTATTAAAAATTGTCATAATCAGTCCCGATGCGATCGGAACCGTGATGTTGTCATCGACTTTTACGGAAAAAGCTTCCACTATTGTCGCGGTCGCAGCTCCAATTAGAGCTACCGCAAATGGCAGTTCAGGGGCGCACACGGCCACAATTATGGTTCCGGCGAGGCATGCGAGCGAGCCTTCAAGGGACTTCCTCCCAAACCAATGCCTGCCGAACTTTCGTCCAATTATTGCCGCAAAGGCATCCCCAACAATTATAAATGACAGCGCGGCAACGGCTATGGGCATGCTATATAAAGCGATGGTGCAACAAGTCGAAAGAAGAATATAGGTCGCCCCGATAAAATCCCCTTTCCTTTCATGGCGGCGAATCAGCTGGCCAATGAATTTGGAGCATATCACACGCCACAACCACCAGTTACGAAGACGGGAGACGTCGATTATGAACATGCCAAGAAAGACCGGGATCATCATAGCGAGCATCTGAAGTTTGGAAAGGCCGAGTAGATAGTAGCTTGCCGGGACAATTAGAGCGCCCAAATGAAAAGTTTTACGGATGAGCTCTTGTTGAAAGCTTATCTGTTTCGGCGCGGAGGTCTTCGCCACAGCTATCTCTCGCGCGGTAGTCGTGTCCAACGGGGCTCCATTGCCATGGAACCGGTCAGTTGTCCGGGGAATGTTACGGAATATCGGCGGAAGAGATCATCACGGTATTTCTGCCAAACTTCGCTTCGGTGCTGTCTCTGCAATTCTGAGAGAAGAGTTCCTTTGGCTTCCATGAACGTGCGGGATTGATTATGCTCGATGAGCTTTAATAAATGATGGCCCTTGTTCGACTTGAACGGACGCGAGACTGTGCCGATTCTTGACTGCAGGGCGGCATTATAAACTTCTCTGGGAATGTCCTCTTGGCCAACATTTGCGACATGTTCTACGGTTAGAGTTATCTCTGGCTGCTTTCCATACTCCTCAACTAAGTCGGAAAATTCAAGACCCGTGAGAAGCTGTTCGCGAAAGAACGCAGCCATCGTTGAATCGTTGACGGTTAATAGATCAAAAGTCAAAGGCTTATCATAAACGAAACGTGAGAGATTGTCTTTGTAATGTTTTTCTATCTGAGCTTCGCTGGGAGACCAGTCCGGATCCGTGGCGCGGCGCATCACAACTGCTTTGCTTCGATGATGCCAGAGACTTTTCCAACGTTCCTTCATATATGGCAGTGTATCGATACCATGCGATCTTGCGACTTGAACCAAAAGCCATCTTTCGGCGGCAAATGCAAGCATCTCTTTCTTAATTGTGGAATCAGTATTATCGACCCCGTGTCGTGCGCGGAAATTTTCTTCAAGCTCCTTCATTCGACGAGAGTCTATGGTGTCAACGCCATTTACGACTCCGGCCCAGACGGTGTCATGGACGAAATAAATGTTTGTGTCAAGAATGGCCGGATTGGGCGCGACGTTTACTTCCAGCCTCAGACTATCGATAATAGAGTCGCTAATAATATTGGCCTTGGTAGTCAACAGTGACAATCGCGCAGACTCATACACCTGCGGCGAATCTATCGGAACAGGCCCCTCAGGCAAATAACTCGCAACTTTAATTAAATGCCAGCCGTCCGCATCCTGATAGGGAAGCGAATGCTCTCCTTCTTTGAGTAAAAAGGCTACAGAATCAAAAGGATCAAGGTAGACTCCTCTTCCCGTCCAGCCGATATGGCCGCCTTTTTCACGCGATGAGATATCATGCGAGAGGGTATAGGCAACATTTTCGAAATACTCGCCGGAATCAATAAGGCGGTGCATTCTGAATGCAAGTTCTTTGGCTTCAGCCTCCAACTGTTCTCTTGTCATTGTTCGGTATGTCAATGAATCAGGGCCAGTGGCAAAGCCAAGCCAAGAGACAAGAATATGATAGAGATCTACTTGTTCTTTCACACTGAACAACTCTTTGTGCTCGTGATAGAATTGAATGGCTTCGGAAGAATCGGCCGTGACTTTTTTATTCACGACTTCCTCCCAAAAGGCGTCGATTAATTTGTCGTAGTACGACTGCTGAAAGAGGCGGTAGTCGTGATAGTGCCGTATAAGGTCGACCGAGATCACATCGAGACCGGCGAGGGTATCAAGGATAACACTGTCGAGCATGGCCTGAATTTCCGAGGCTTCGACGGTTCCTCCGTTAGAAACCAATTCACTTCTTTTCAGTGCGGCAAACACATCTTGATTGGTGACAACAACATCATTTGCCGCTCGAGCGACAACAAAAGTTGAATCCAGAGTACTTTCAAAAGAAATCGGCGGAGGGGGGCTTCCGCAGACGGCACACAAAAGCGCTGTAATTACAGAACCGGCATAAAGAAGACGACTTAGACGTGTGTTTTTATTCATACTTATACCGCCGCTCCCTAATCGGTGAAGCGACGGCAAATAAATTACGCAGGATATTCAGAAAAGCAAGGTAAAAGTAGAATCCTATCGACCAACAGGAAGCAAATTGGCTTTCTCGCGGTATTGCTCTCGCGGATTATCTGTCTTCCCAGTTGGGTATCCTTGGAAATGGATCATGAAGGAAGTCCCATTTTGATAAGAGGACTCGAGGCCTATCTGAAGCCTCAGCGATGACGCGATTCTATGGACAATTGCCAATCCAAGACCTGTTCCTTCTTTTTTGGTGGAGAAAAATGGCTGAAATACTTTGTCATGGATATGCTCAGGGATTCCGGGGCCGTCGTCTTGTACGCAGAGATCCACAATTGAACCCGATGGGTGCAGTGATACAACAAATGTGACTTTGCCTTCGACGCCTTCGAACGACTCGCAGGCATTGAGCGCTAAATTTATCAAGAGATGTTTGATAAGGTCTTCATCGCTGAACACATAAACAGTCGATTCCTGACTGTTGAGCGACATAGTAATATTCGGACGATATGAATCATGGTGACGAACCAGTTCGATGACATCGCTTATAATGTGGCACAATTCTACCTTGCGGTAGACGGGCCGGTCGATACGGGCATAGGTAAGAAATTCGCTGAGAATCTTGCCGAGCCGGTGCGATTCTTTGACAATCAGGTCCATAAGCCGGCCGTTATCTCCGCTGAGGCGAAGTTCTTGATTTAGGACTTCAACCGATCCTGAGATCGCTGCAAGCGGATTTCTTATCTCATGGGCTATCGAGGCCGAAAGTTCTCCTATGGCAGCCATTCGATCGGCGGCACGAACTTTGTTCTCCATTTCTTTGGCTTCGGTAAGATCAGAGAAGATGGCAATGACTCCACGTAGGCTACCGTTTTCTTCGAGCAGTACGGATGTTGACAATCCTAGGGGTACAACCTTGCCTTCATTGTCAATTATCTCAACTTCTTTTCGCGGATAACCAAGGTGGGAATGAAGGCCATCAAGCAAAGCTGTCGAAAGGTATGGCATGCGCTCGGCAAATACTTCGCTACAAAGCAGGCCTTTTACGGTCGCCTCAGAGTAGCCCAGTATCCGCTCTGCTGCTCGATTGAAATAAATGAGATAACCTTGAGCATCGAGCGTAAGCAGTCCAGAATTTAGGTGGCGTAAAATATCGTCAGTCTCAAGTTGAGCTCGTTTAAGCGCTCTTGAGGCATCGGCGAGTCTTTTGTCCTGCTTGCTCAAACGCTCGGCAAGATAACCCGAAATAAAGGCGATCAGAAAAAATATCAGAACATGCAGAAATATCGAGTACAGGACCTGTTCCGGTATGGATAGAAATGATGCTATTGAATCAAAGGAGAACGCGACGGAACCGACTTGATCATAGCCGAACTTTACAATGAATGCATATGCGAACGAAACAAATGAGGCAATGACCAGCGTTCCGATCAGGCGATAGGCCAAGGCGGCGGAGACGATGGTAAGAATGAATAGACCAGAAAACGGGGAATTGACGTTTCCTGTCGCGTAGATGATGCCGGATTCTATGGATATTTCAAATATGAACTGGAGCGCAACCAGCGCCTGGGTAAGACTGTCAAGTTTGAGTCTACGTTGAGATGCAATGGTAAAAGTGAAACCGAGGGTGAGTAGAGAATACAGAATAATGAGGGGCTGGAGAAAAGTCGGATAGCGCATCCAGACTACCACCACTGCCATGATTATGACATAGGAGGCAAGCCGGAGCGGGAGAAACCAACCTAAACGCTTTAACCGTTCTTCTGCTTGCATACGAGTAAACGGCGCCTATTAGGGCGCCGTCTCATCAGCCTTTTTCAGATTACCGGTCGATAACTTTTCATGATAAATAGCTGTCTTGGCGTCGTGCCTAAATCTTTCCGATGATGTCGAACATCGGGAGATACATCGCGATAAGGATACCGCCAATGACAACACCCATAAAAACAATAATCACAGGTTCGATAATCGACGTCAGCGCTGTTACAGCCTCATTGACTTCTTCGTCGTAGAAATCGGCAATTTTACTCAGCATGTCATCGAGACCACCCGTCTTTTCGCCGACACCTATCATCTGAATGACCATGGGAGGAAATACACCGGTCTCTTTGAGTGGACCTGTTATGGTGTCACCTTCAGCGATGGCAAGGACCGATTTGTTAATGGCTTTTGCGACCACAAGGTTGCCGGCCGTCTTTGCCGTAATTTCCAAGGCTTCAAGAATCGAGACGCCCGATGAGAGAAGTGTGCTCAGCGTTCGGGTGAACCGGGCTACCGATGATTTTCTTACCAGCGTGCCGAAGATCGGAGTCGCAAGCAAAATCTGATCAAATGTCAATGCCCCGGAAGGGGATTTCTTCCACCAGACGAAAAGAGCTGAGGTGGCAATCAGGCCAAGAAATATGTACACGATATTGTTTTGAAGAAAATTCGAAATTGCAAGCACGACCATCGTAGGCCCTGGTAATCCCGCGCCTACGCCTGCAAACATTTTGGCGAAAACCGGGACGATGAAGGTCAACATACCGAACGTGACGCCAGCCGCAACAATCACGATCACGCTTGGATAAACCATCGCGCTCTTTACTTTTCGAATGAGCTGGTCAGCTTTTTCGCGATAGACTGCAAGTCGTATCAGGATGGTGTCAAGCGCGCCGCCAACCTCTCCGGCTTCGACCATATTGGTATAGAGCTGGTCAAAGATTTTGGGATGACGTGACATTGCATCTGAAAGCGTCGCTCCCCCCTGAACCGACTCTTTAACCTGGGTGACAATTTTGGCCATCTCCTTATTCTCACTCTGCTGGGAGAGAATATCGAGACACTGTACCATCGGAAGTCCGGCTCCGATCATGGTCGCAAACTGACGCGTGAAGCGCGAGATTTCAATTCGCTTGATACCTGTGCCGAATTTTATTTGTATCTCGGCGGCTTTCTTGTTAATCGAAGAAACCAATATACGGTTTTGTCTGAGTACGCGTTCAAGGTCGGCCTTGGTGTTAGCCTTCATTTGGCCATGAACTGTCGCTCCCGCGAGCGTCTTACCCTTGTATTCAAATACTGGCATCGCGCAAATCCTTTCTTATCGTAGAGCTCAGGAATAAGCCGGGGTTTTTTGACGCTGGAGCATTTCCGAAAGCTCCTGTGTATTTGAGGAATAACTCATTGCGTCGTTTATTGTTATTTTCCCGCCTTGATACAATTCACCTAGCGACTGATTCATTGTCTTCATACCAAATTTCTGTCCGGCTTGAATCATCGAATACAATTGATGAACCTTGTCGTCTCGAATGATTGCCCGGATAGCCGGTGTGACAACCATGATTTCCATAGCCATTACCCGTCCCCCGCTGATTCGCGGTATCAATATCTGTGAGACAACCGCCTGCAGGGTAAATGAGAGGCCAATGCGAATCTGTTCCTGTTGGTTGGTCGGAAAGACGTCCACAATTCGATTGATGGTTTCAGCGCATGAGTTGGTATGTAACGTCGCGAAAGCCAAGTGTCCGGTCTCGGAGATGGATAGCGCTGCTTCAATGGTTTCCAAGTCGCGCATTTCACCAACAAGAACAACATCGGGATCTTCACGGAGCGCATATTTCAGAGCGGTCGAGAAGGAGTTAGTATCCGAGTAGACCTCGCGCTGGTTTACCAATGCCATCTGATGGCGGTGCAGATATTCGATTGGGTCTTCGATAGTGATGATATGAACTGCGCGCTCACGATTTATCTTGTCTATTATCGCCGCGAGCGTCGATGACTTTCCTGATCCGGTCGGGCCGGTGACAAGAATTAAGCCCCGAGGAAGAGAAGCAAATTCCGCGATGACTTTAGGCAGACCGAGTTCCTCAAATGTCTTTATTTTATAGGGAATTTGCCGCAGCGCAACGGCGACATTTCCTCTCTGCATAAACATATTTGCGCGAAACCGGCTCAGCGCTTCAATTCCAAACGAAAAATCGAGCTCCCAAGTTTGCTCAAATTTGAGTTTCTGCTTCTCATTGAGCATTGAATAAGCGATTTTTCGAGTCTGCTCAGGGGTAAGTATATCAAGCTTCAGGCGCTGAAGTTTTCCATCAACACGGAGGACGGGTGGCGAGCCTGTGGTCAAATGCAGGTCCGAAGCGCCCATCTTTACCATCTGTTCCAATAATTCACGCAATGAACTCATGCATATCTCCACTACACGTTTAATATTTCATAATCGTGCCGAATGGCTGTCTATGCATTATATCGGTAATTAGAGTGAATTCTTGACGTGAAAAGGGCCGGAAGAAATAGGGTAAACGATGGATTATGAGCGACGTTTCATCGCCGAAAAAAGACTAATTGCCAGCGGTCACGGCAAAGACTTCATCAAGACTGATTATCCCCTGTTTCATTTTATCAACAGCGGACATACGCAAACTAAACATACCTTCATCCATAGCTATTTTACGTAGCTCAGTGTCAGATGCCTTGGATAATATCGCGGCCTCAATCGCTGCTGTGATAGGCATAACCTCATAGATACCAATTCGCCCGGCCTTACCTGTGTTATTACAGTCCTTACAACCCATTCCTTTGAAGGATCGAATATTTCTCTTCACATCCGCGGGAATCTTGAGACTGTCAACCTGCTCCTGAGTAAGATTGACCTCCTCCTTGCAGTTCTGACAGATTTTGCGAGTCATCCGTTGAGCCATAATGAGTTTGGTCGCCGACGCAACCAGATAGTAGGGCGTTCCCATATCAATGAGACGAGTCACCGACGACGGGGCATCATTGGTGTGAAGCGTGGAGAAGACCAAATGCCCGGTCAACGCGGCTTTGATTGCAATCTCAGCCGTTTCGCTGTCACGAATCTCTCCAAGCATTATGATGTCCGGATCCTGCCGCAAGAACGAGCGTAGAGCCGCTGCAAACGTCAGCCCTATTTCTGATTTAACGGCAACCTGATTTATACCTTCAAAGTTAAACTCCACAGGGTCTTCGGCAGTCATGATATTGACATCTACCGTATTGAGCTGCTGCAATGCCGAATAGAGCGTGGTGGTCTTTCCTGATCCTGTCGGTCCGGTAACCAAAATGATTCCGTACGGAAGGCGTATTTTGTCTTCAAATTTTGAAAGGTCCTCAACGCGGAATCCAAGCTTGGTCATATCGACTTTCAGCGCCATAGGATCGAGAATTCGCATCACCACTTTTTCGCCAAAAATGGTCGGCAGTGATGATACGCGGAGATCAACCGTTCGACCTGAAATCTTGACTTTGATACGACCATCCTGCGGCAGACGCCGCTCGGAAATATCAAGCTCGGCCATGATCTTTATGCGCGAAACAATCGCCGCACGGTATTTAAACGGAAGAGGTGCCATCTCCTCAAGATCGCCATCTATTCTGTACCGCACGCGGATTCGCTTTTCATACATTTCAAAATGAATATCAGAGGCTCCCATGCGGATGGCATCGCCAATGATTGAATCGACCAGTTTGACAAGCGGCTTATCCTGAATCGCGGAGAGTAGATCGGTATCGGTTGGTCCGGACTCAGATTCGAGAACCTCGAGTCCGCCGTCTTCTTCCATTCCCCTCACTATTTCAGATAATCCGCCCTTATCAGAATAGTAGGCGTCAATCGCTTTCTCGATTGCCTTTTCCGGAGATATGACCGGCTGAATGGTACATCCGGTTATAAACTTTATGGCGTCGAGAACGTAGATATTATTCGGATCACTGACCGCAACAAGAAGGGTCTTGTTGATTTTGGAGATAGCGATGACTTTGAATTTGCGGGCAATATCTAACGGAATAAGTTTGACAATGTCAGGGTTGAGTTCGACATCGCCTAATCTGAGAGCGCCTATTTTGAGATGCTTACCGATAAAAGTTGATATCTCCTCTTCGCTGGTAACCGCGCCGAGCTGAACAAGAATAGTCTCGAACTTTTCTTTCTTTTCTTTGGATATGGAAAGCGCTTTCTCCCCTTGTTCCGGCGTTATTTTACCGGCTTGGACGAGCATTGCGCTGAGTTCAGCAGACATAGTTATTTATTCCGCAATCAAAGTGTCATGGTGCCGAGATATGCTTTTTCAGATAAAAATCACTGGCATTGGCTAATCCTGAAAAATATCATCCAACTTGGTTTGAGCAATATCCCCGAAGTCCTTCGAAAGTTCCTGCGGTTTGCTCTTGGTCGAGACATCCTGGAAAACCTTGCCAAGCTCGATGGCGGATTCCTTGGCATAGAGTCTCACCATACCGATTGTAGTCCGGTCATCAAAAATGACCACGAGAATCGAACGCTCGCCAACAATCGACATGTGGATATGGTCTTTCTTACCTTGATGAAATAAGACCGAGAATTCCGCTTCACCCACGAGACGGGCGATTTCCTTGGTCGACGCAAATGATCCAGCCAGCAATGCAGCCAGGGCGGTCGTGTCAAGCGAATGTGTGAACCCCTGTCGGGTTATAAGATATCCGTCCTTGTCAACAAGAAGCGCGCATTTTGCATCGGCTCCCTTGAGCATTTTGTTGAGAAGAGCATCGATTTTCGTGATCTCCTCTTCGTAAATTATCAAACTATCGTCAGCCACGTATGCCTCCAGACTTGCTATTTAATACCAAACAATTTTTTTAAGAAGCCGCGCTTTTTCACTTCGTTGCGACGGCGTAAGGACGGCGCCATATGTGGAGAAGTTTTTCCTCCAAAACCGGCGCCACTGTCTTGAGCACTCTCATTTATTCGCTTGTCTCCAATCGCTGAGACTGTAGAGGATTCAGGTCTCCGGGCTACAGCAACCCCAGACCCAGTTGTTCTCTCAACTTTTCCAGTCTGACCCATGCCGGGATATGGCCGAAATGGTTCCGGGGCAGGTTTACCGGCCGGCTCAGCGGCATACGCCGCAGGTGCGGCAGGACTCACTTCGGTTCGCGTGGGTGTGGGATAGTCTGCCGATACTCTCTCAGGCGACGGACGTTCAGCAGCGGTGACCATAGATGCCGGCGCCGAGCGCACACTCGTTTGCTTTGCCTTATCAAGCACCAGCTTGATAATCAGTTTGAGTGTATCGAACACGCCATTTCCGATTGTCGCAGACGCTTCGTACGTCGGACGGCCACGTACGTTCAGACGTTCGTTCAGCTCTTCGACTGAGAGAACTCCCGGTAAATCTCGTTTGTTGTATTGGATGACCATCGGAAGTTCATCAAGATTGTAGCCGTACTCGCAAAGGTTTTCCTCGAGGTTTGTCAGGGACTCGATATTTTCATCCATTTTGCCCGGCTGACTGTCAGCCACGAAAACAAGTCCGTCGACACCTCTTAACACCAACTTACGCGTGGCGTTGTAATACACTTGTCCTGGCACGGTATATAATTGGAATTTCGCGTTGAAACCATTGATCGTGCCTATATTGATTGGCAGAAAATCAAAATAGAGGGTCCGGTCGGCTTCGGTTGCAAGCGATATAAGTTTCCCGCGTGTGGTCTGGGGTACTTTGGCGTGAATATACTGCAGATTTGTCGTCTTACCTGACAATCCGGGTCCATAGTAGACAATCTTGCAGCAGACTTCTCGCGCTGAATAATTTATTGATACCATAGTTCTTTACCCTGTATCGTTAACGAGTTGTTAACAGGCTACCTTCAGTCTGTTGATAGCATGCTTTATTTCGAGCCGTATAAGTCCAATGTTGACCTCTTTTTGAGCCGTCACCACCAAAATGCCCAGTCCGGCATCGGTAAAAAAGAGCTTGGCGTCTTCGGTCTCTATAGTCACCTGTGACAGGGGACTAATGTGCAAACGATCCAGTGACTTTTGGATACTTGCGGTTATCGACGCCGCCAAGGCGCCCACGGTCTCTCCTTCAAGACCGGCTTCGAGGTCTGCGGCAATAAGAATGCCGTCGTTACCGACCACCATCGATCCGGTGATACCAGGCGTTTTGTTCAATTCACTGAGCACTTGATACATATTCATTCTCCGCGTTTATCTCTTCTGACGATCTATATCGCTCGTTGAGATATTTGCTTATAATTTCCATTCCTTGGTGAGTGCGAATATTAAGCACGTCATCACCATACCGCTCGGCAATGACAAGAAGCGTAAAATTGCGATCGCGAGCGGCGATTAATCGTTTATCCTTAAAAATCAAATCAACTTTCTCAAGTCTCTCGCTCTCGAAATCTCCTTTGCACAAAACCTGGGCACTTGAATCAAAGAGCACAAGCGACAATGGGGACCAGTCATCGGCTTTCATATTTCCGCGTGTAAAATTGGAGAGGAGTAAGCCTTCGTTATCAACGACCGCCGCGAGAAGTACTGAGCCATGCTCTCCGATATACCGGGTGGCGCGCTCAAAACCGTTCGGCTCGACATTGGCTTTCAGCTGGCTTGATGGCGAAGTCCATGATGTCTGAGATCGCGCTTCGTCTTTAAGGTAGACCGGGACATGGCCGGAGGATATCGGCATTGAGGACGGCGCATGTGCCGGTCTTGAAACCGATGCGCCAGGACGCGGAGAATAATTTGACTCTGCGATAACCGGATCGACCATTGGACGGACACGGTTTGTTCGATAGAGATCAGCGATGCTTTGCTTCATGACAAAGGGAGTCGAAGCAATATGCAGAAACATCGCCGGGAGATAACTCCACAGAGCGAGCGTCATGGCATTACCTATGGACAAGGAATACGTCAGAGCAATAAGAAGCCCAAGAATTACACCGAGTCCGGTTCGGTACATAAAACAGTAAACGGCTGTTTTGAAGACTTCAAATGACGACAATTTATGGTTGAGAAAAAAGCTCGCCATCCCAAAGTAAATGAATTCGAGGACAACTACGGGCATCGAAAATCTCGCCAGATCCATTCCGAACTGGTCTGGAAATACTATCATCGGCACTATAAGCAACACCAATGAAAAAAGCGTCAGCAATCGTCTACTTTCACTGGATGTTTTCGCAGTCGTTCTCACACTCGCTCCTTTGTCATCAGGACACATAGCCATCGGTAAGGGCGGCAATCTTTGTACGAAGTGTGCCCAGGTTTATTTTCTTATCGCAGGCAAACAGAAAAGATCCGCCATTTACATGGACCATATACAGCAATGGCCCTATAGATTCTAACATAATAGTCTTGCCCGCGCCAAAGAGGATTCTGACTCGCTCTTGAGTCAGGAAGCGGTCAAGTTCGGCAATTGACGCCGCACAGACAGTGGGATCAAGAGGAATTGACCATTCAGAGTCTCCGGGCAGTCCGTCAGGGTTAATAAATAGTGCGGCCTGGATATCCGGTATAGCGACTGCGCGGCTGACAACCTGATGGGCTGTCAGAGATGGAGCCGAGGCAGCTTCAACATTGACCGCCTTTTCAATTACTGCTTTGGATATCTTTTGGCGGCCTGTACCCGACCCACTCATGCCGACGTCCAGTTCCGAAGGAATCTTGAGGGCAATCTCCAACAGTTTCTTTATCTGATCATTATTCGGATCAGACTGATGAAGTCGTCGAAGAAGTTTAATCGCGGCATCGAACTCGCCCCTATAGATGTATATTTCCGCCAACAGGAGCTCGATAACCCGGCTGTTGCCATCGATTGCGATAGCTTTATTTATCTCAGCTTCAGCCCAGTCGTACAAGCCTCTGTCTAAATTAATTTTTGCCATGACCAAGTGCGCTGAACCATATGAAGGATGAATTCGCAATCCACTCTGACAAATGCGAAAGGCCTTCTCGAATTCCCCTTTTTTCCGATACGCTTCTGCCAAAGCCGCAAAAATTTGGGAATTCGGGTCTGTTTCCAGAATTTTCTGGCACTTCTCTATTCGCACGTCAATGTAAGTCGAATCTATCATACTTCAATACTATGTAATGTCTTTCCAAACACTGCCTTAGCGAAACCTCGTCGCATCTGAACTGGCAATGATAAACCGTCCAATTGGTTGTGTCAACTTTAATAACCTTCTACTCTAAAATCCGACGCAATTCAAAGAGCCCGTAAAAGAACAGCCCGCTCATTGCCAGCAAAAGAACGGGCACAATCCAACCTGGAGTAGTGAAAAGTTCGAGATTGTTGCACAGAGTAAAGAATTGGCTGAGCGCCAGAACAATGAACCCGCCAAGGAAAATCTGCCAGCTCTTGCTCAGATGTCCGCCCCGGACCAACTGGACAACCTGGAAACAGACGACAGCACAGGCAGCGGCCGCGACCAGAATGAACAGACTAAGAAAAGCCGGGGGCTGAATAATGGCCGCAATATTAGCCGAGCTGGCTTGCTCTGCTGAAATTGCGATTACCGAAATTGTCAAAAGAATAATCTGTTTCATCATTAACCTCTCACTAATTTTACTACTTTATCCGCGCGTTTTATACTCGTATAGAAACTATCCTCAAGATTGAACCGTTTGACAGCATCGCGTCGCAAAGTGAGCGGGTCGGCAATCTCTTTCTTGACATCGCTCACAGCGTTTTTGAACGCTCCCTCGCCAAGCGTTTGGTATACAAACACCAGTTGCTCGCAAAGCATGCGATCAAGCGAAGACATGACGGTATAGAATCGTATCGCTTGAGGTATTGTTCGCACTGCGGTAAGAAATTTTTCGAAAGGCGGCATGAGGTCTGACTGTGGATCGACACCCGTAAAGAAATTCAGAATCCCGCTGCGATATTGACTTGCGAAATTCGAGAAGCCTGAGTTATGCTCTCCGAACATTTCCTGGACATGCGATCTGATTTGGAAAAAGCAGTTGCTGTAAAGCTGGAAAACAACCGCAAGTATAACTTCCTCTTCATCCTCGTGATGGACTTCTGCAACTGTCTCGCGACGCCCTACCACCTCTACGAGGTTATCGACAATAAGCTTGTACAAGGCGCGGCAGGTCACAAACTCGCCCATTGACGAGTGGTCGATGAGCTCAGTCATCGTGCGTTCGCCGTTTATGAGAGCCAACATTCGGAATTCATCGAGAGTCAGCACAACTTCATCCGAATGCGTTTTAGGAGATGATGATAGACGAAGCAAGGATTCGTCTGGCGGGAGCACCTTTTGAATCTCAAGCCACTCATCTATTCGGCGGGTGCCTTCCATAATGACAGTCATCGTGCTCAGCTCAATGAAAAACTGGGCATTCTTTGGAGACGCTCCTTCATGAAAGATGAAGTCTCCTTCTCTCCACGAAAATAAGTTATAGACTGTTTCTTCGATCTGAAGCTTTAAGCACTCTCCGACTTCCTGCTTTTCGAAGAGATTCATATCCATGAGCGTCGTGCCCAACTGGCGACCGGTCTGCTTATGTAAGAGAATCGCGCGCTCCAAATCCGTCTTTGAAATGCGCCCGCGTTTGAGAAGCATTTGCCCCAGCAGATCTTCACTGCTGTTGACGCTTGATGCGTAGGTGATGTTGCCATCCTTGAATGCGACTTCCTTCTGTCGGGTATTGGTTCTGCATTCAAGAATACCTGTTTTCTTGCCCGTCGCCAGCAATTGAAGAATGTCGGGGAAAGCGACTGTCTTAAGATTTCCGGATAGGCTCATCGTTTAGTTCCATTCGGCCAGATTTTTACATACTTAGTCCATTCCGAGTTACTCGAATTAAGTATCGGGCGAAAAGACATATTCCTTAAGCGAAAAGACCGTTTAGATGTCAGCGAATTATATAGCCTGCTTGGGAATGCGCTCGAAAGGTGATTGAGCCCCGACGACGCATATCAATCACATACTGCGGAGGCTCATTGTCAACACTGACTGACAATGCGTCGGATGTCGAGAACTCACTCTGTTCAATCATTGAACAAATCAGAAGGTCATAGCCGAGTTCGTGGAGGGCTATCCACTCGTCAGCCGACAACCGAGAGCCTGAGCCGATGACAAGAATTGTTTGTTTTTTCGGCAAGACCACCTGAAAATGCTCCGGCGTAAGTTTATGCGTCACAATCAGCAATGAAATGCTGTCATTTCGAATGACCCCTAATAAGCCAGGAAAATGCCCGACAGAGTTGACAGGCTGACTCAAGGGGCCTCGAGAATAATACTGAATGTTGAATTGATTCGCAGAGAAGAAATCTCGGGTAAGAATATCGGTTACGCTTGCTTGAAGATCATTTGGAAACCAGAGCGCTTCTGTTGATGTCTTGTTGGCCAGACGGATAACATCGTCGATGCCGCCAAAGCCGGCGGTCACAACAAATAGATTTTTCAAGGCTGAAAACTTTTCTGCAGTAATAAGCGGTAGAAGAATCCGTTCATCCTGAAGATAATCCCGTGCTACGATTCCGGTAAGGTATAGATCGGCTGTGCCGGCTCCTTCCCTGCCTGTCATGACAGCCAATCCTGATTGGAGGGTTGTCACGGCGATAATATCCAACTGATGCCGTTTGGCGCTCATAACCGCCGGTACAAATAATGTATTCAGAAGCACGAACAACACGATAACTGCGTAGCGGCGAATGGACTTTTTGCCCAACGAGAAAACTGTGAGGACAATGAAAAGATATAAAAGAGCGAAGGCTGTAATTCCGAAGATACTTTCGTTCTCACCGCCAAACCGTAGCATTGGGAGGTGCTCATGTCCAAACATATTTAGGAGATACAGCCCGAAAACCAGAAGAGCATTAACCAGACTGCCAAGAAACAAACCCAATCCCGGCCAGGCAAGAAAAGCGACAATGACAACCAGTGAGCCGATTACAGCCAATGAAACGAGCGGCACGAGAAAAATATTTGCGGCAATCGAGATTAGCGGAACGGCACCAAAATAAAAGGCTATCAATGGAGCCGAGCAGATTTGCGCGACCAACGAAACAATAAGCGGAATCATCAGGAACCGGAACCAGAGTGCCTGTCCACGCTGCTTGGATTTGCCCAAAACCTCAATTATAGGCGGTACGAGTAGTATAAGTCCCCACGCTGTTACAAAAGAAAGCTGGAAGCCAATATCAAATAGTTGGCCCGGATCATAGACCAGAATAATAAGTGCGGCCAAGGCAATAATGTTGGTGAGACTTACTTTTCTCCCCATGAGCCTTGCGATAATAACCAGAGCGGCCATAACCGACGCTCGCACGACCGACGGTTCGCTGTATGAAACAAAGGTGAAGAGAAGCAGCACAATAAGCAGAACGATGCCTCGCTTGATGGGTTTTATCGGAAACGGACGCATGATAAGCATGAAAAAAAGAAGTACCAAGGCTACATTCGATCCGGAGACCGCCAACAAATGCAAAGTACCAGTCTCCCTGAAAAGCGTATAGACGTCTTGGGAAATATCGCGGGTATGACCAATAAGAAAACCCGATGCAAGCGCTGCGGCTTGCGGTGACAAGGTTGATTGGAATGTATTGAGGGTACCGTTTCGCAGTTTATCTATTGCCGCAAAATAACCGCTCTGTGACCTGCGCTCAAGTTTAACGTTCAAGATGCTGGAAAGATAGACCGTGCCAGATATTCCTTTAAGCCTTAGAAAACGGCCATAATTAAAACCTGTCTTTACCTCTCTTGAACTTACCGGATAGATACGCCCGAAGAAATGTACCCGGTCCCCCCGCTGGAGCGCCGTTGTCGTATCGGCAACTTTAAGCAAAATGCGGCCGTTGACACGCACGCTGCTTTTAGAAGCAACCGAGTCGATTTCGATTGTCAATTCTGTCCGGTTTGCTTTCATGTCAGGCCACTCAACAATTTTACCCGAAATATGAACGATTTCTTTGGCATTTATCACGGCGCTGATATTATTCGGTCCGTGATCGACAACCCGCACCGTGTAATATGAACCCGCCCAAAAACAGAGCGCAAAGGCAAAAAAGAATATAGAAGCCGTTTGTAAATCCTTCGTAAAGAAAATCAAGGCGCCGACTAGGCCAATAAGTCCAAACAAGAGGTATGTCCACGCCGAAAGGCTGATGCTGTCCGCCAGGGTAATACCCAGCACGAGCATCACCAAAGGGAAAAGAGTGGGAAACTTCCTCAGCATTTCATTTTCCGTCTACCGTTTGAGTTTTATGATTCGCTGGGCGAGACTATTAAGCGAATGTATTTTTAATGCAGCGCCAAGGCCGACGAATAGAAGCAGAGCAACAAACATCGGGATAAACAGATTTGCCATTCTTTCAACGAGAACTGATGAGTGAACAAATTGATCGACTGGAATCAGGTTTGCGATATAGAAAGCCAGAAGTGAGGCAAGCAATATTTTGAGCCATTCAACCATGAGCCGCTCAACCGGGACAGGGACGCCTTTGCGAGGGAGCAGATACAGTAGCAAACCGAAATTCAGCAGAGCGGCCAGCGAAGTAGCGGCGGCGAGTCCGGCGAAGTCCAGTATACGGATAAGTGGGTAATATAATGCTAAATTGACACCAACTGAAATAACCGAGACGATCATCGGCAATTTTGAGTCGCCCAATGCGTAAAAGATCGGAACCGTCACTCGGACCGCCGCAAAGCCTATCAGGCCGTAGGAATAGTGAAGAAGTGTAAGCGCCGTGCCATCAACTGCCGTCTCCGTAAACGCTCCCCATTGATAAATAAGAGTGACCAAATCGCGGCCCATGATTGCCAGAAAGACAGTCGATGGGATAATCAAAAGCATATTCACATTGATGGTCTTCTCAAACGAGTCCGCGAGTTCTGTGATTTTACCATTGACGACAAGCTCTGTGAGTCGGGGAAGCGCTACTGTCCCAAGGGCTACTGCAAAGACGCCGAGTGGAAAATGCATGAGGCGAAAGGAATAGTTCAAATAAGAGATAGAGCCTTCAATAAGAAACGAGGCCAACAATGTACTCACAAGGATGTTTATTCTGCCTGCTGAGAGCCCTATCACTATCGGCGTGAACAGGCGCAGAATCTTTCTGAGGTCTTCGTTAAAAAACTCAAGTCGAAAGCGGGGCCTGAAACCAATCTTATGTAACTGAGGCAGTTGTATAACAAGCTGGGCAAATCCCCCGACAAGAACGCCAATGGCGAGCGCGTAGATGGGCGTGTCCATAAAGGCGTAGAGAATAATCAATGTGGCAATCGAACCGATATTGAACATCGCCGATGAGAAAGCCGGAACGCCGAACCGTCCAAATGAGTTTAGGATTCCCATCACTAAGGCGCCAACCGAAACTAAAAGCAAAAAAGGAAACATTACTCTTGTGAGAGAAACGGTGAGTTCATATTTCATTGGGTCGCTGGTAAAGCCATGAGCTGTGAGAAATATTATGGCCGGTGACGCCAAAATACCGAGCAACGTAACAAGGCCGACGACCAAGATGAGAAAAGTCATAACGACATTGACGAGTCTGAAAGCCTCGGGCTCAGTTGATTTTACCAGCTTTTCCTTGAAAACCGGCACAAAAGCCGATGAAAGAGCTCCCTCCGCGAACATATCTCGCAAAAGATTGGGAATCCGAAATGCCGTGAAAAAGGCATCGGTCGCTGTGGAAGCCCCAAAATAGTAAGCTATTACCTGTTCACGAATTAGCCCGGTTATACGTGAGACAAAGGTCGCGATGGAGACCAACCCAACAGAACGGGCAAATGACTTTGTGGTTAGTTTACTCATTGACAAGCCGAAACTTCTGTATATATTTGTAGGTTATAATTGAATAGTTTGTGTGAAATTGAAAGGATAACCATTTGCCAAATCATAAGTCGTGCAAAAAACGTATGAAGACCTCTGAGAGGGCTCGTACTCGTAATCGATCGATGCGAACAGCCCTCCGTTCGGCGCTCAAAGCAGTTCGAGGCGAAAAAGACAAGAGCGAAGCGACAAAAAGGCTCTCCGAAGCTACTGTCATTCTTGATAAAGCCGCCGCAAGCGGTCTTATACATAAAAGGAATGCCGACCGCAATAAATCGCGGTTGTCTCTCTTTATTCAGAAGCTCGGTTAATTTAGCTAACATCTTTAGGCTTCAAGCTGGAGTTCTCAAAGATTTCCAAGCCGTCTCCAATATCATCGTTTGGAACGGCTTTTTTATTTCTACACAACCTACGTAGAAGTTCAGGGCTTTTCAACTATAAGTATTTTGGATCCGACAGAACTGACCGTGACCAGAACAGTGTTTACGTCAGCTAATCGATTGAATGTAGCAGAAGCTCGTGCAGATGGTTTTTGACCCGAAGGTATTTCCCGGTCGCTTTCGCATACACTTTTGAGTCTTTGCCAACAGCGTTGGCTTCGCAGAGGAAGAGTCTTCCCCGTTCCTCAATAACTTTGCCGGTAATAGTCAACGAAGCTCCAGTTTTAACCGGCAGCAAGTAGTTGGTCGTCATTTCAGCGGTCATTACATATATTCCTCGGGCCAACAAAGCTTTAACCATGACTTCATCAAGCAGACCGGCCATCACACCGCCATGAAAAATTCCCTTATATCCTTCGAATAAGATATCCGCAGTGATTTCCGTGAATGCCTTATCGCCGTCGTAATAGAACCGAGCCTTGACGCCGCTGTTGTTGAGATCACCGCAAATAAAACAACCGCTGTATTTGATTATTTCTTTCATAGAATTGCCTTAAAACTTGTCATTCATCAGTTGAAAAACAAATAAAAAAACCCCGCGGTCGGGGCTTTACGAGTCGTTGACACATTTGTCTTAGTTTGCGACAGTGCAGAAATCTGTGACGTAGTTAGCTGATTGTTCGCCGCGAGTCACGGTAACTGTAGCTGAACCATTATCAAAGACAACATCGATTGTCCATGAGGTCGAAACCGGGGCAATCACGAGGTTATCGTAGGTATATTCGAGGTTGACCTGCACCGTACCCGATGTCGGACAACCTTGATTCCAATTTCCTTCGCCTCGGCTAACCATCAGTTCGCTCACAGTAACGTCCATATCAAAGTCAAACCACTCGGTTGAAGCGCCAGTCACCTTCTTCTGGGACAACTCAAATAATTTTGTTCCATTGACTGTGGCCATATCGGTGTCTAAGTCCGTAATATCGACGCTTGACCGGATCTGACCAATGCGATAGCTGACTGTTGTATCGGTGATATTCTGCTGGAGGATATGACGGTAGCTAACGGCATCTGCTCCAACTGCGTTGGACTGAGGATTGCCACCTTCGAGATACTGGATGGAATCAATTTTGATCGTGGTCGTTCCGAGGGCAAGTTTGCTGAGGAAGAGAACCGTCCACCCGCCACCGGTATCTACTGAGTCAGCGGGCTGAGGGTTATACAGGACATCATCAAGATCCTCGATTGAAGTCGGTGTTGCTGACTCAAATCCGTCGTTGATAAGCCCAAGCAGGTTATCAACCGATTGACCGACTTCGGCCGTTACGGCCACATAGGCGGCTTCGTCAGTAAAGCCAAGGGGTGTTTCGATAGGGTTGTTCTTATCGTCGCCGCACCCTGAGATGACGGTAACCGAGACAATAAGAAGGGCCAAACCCCGCAGTTGGGACAATGTGCGGACGCGCATAGAGCGACTCCTTTCAAAAAGTGGTGCCCTCCATTAGCCGGATAGCGCGTCGATGCCTATTGCAACAGAAAAACCATGATGGCCTTCTGAATATGAAGCCTGTTCTCGGCCTGGTCGAAGACAACAGATTGCGGGCCATCCATGACCTCATCGGTTATCTCTTTTCCTCTCTCAGCCGGAAGACAGTGCATAACAATTGCCGATCGATTCGCCCCTGCCAACAACGAGCTATTTACTTGAAACTTCCTTAATTTCCTCTCTTTTTCTTCAGCCAGATGTTTCTGACCCATTGAGGCCCAAACATCGGTATAGACAACATCGGCATTGGCAACGGCTTCTTTAGGATCGCCGGTAATGGTCACTTTACTTTGACTGTTGGTCTTTGCAAGCGCGACCAGCTCAGGCTCAGGCTGGCAATCCTGATCGGTGCCTATGCGAAGGTCTATAGGAATTAAGGAAGCAAGATTCAGCCAGCTGTTGGCCATATTGTTGCCGTCTCCAAGATAGGCAATGCTGAATCTTTCTTTTTTGGAGAGGTGCTCGATGGCGGTGAAATAATCGCCAAATATCTGACACGGATGTAATAAATCGGTCAGGCCATTTATCACCGGCACTGAGGCATATTTTGCAAGCTCATCGACATCGGACTGAGCGAATGTCCTAATCATAATGAGGCCGACATAGCGGGATAAAACCCTTGCGGCATCGGCAATAGTTTCACGTTTGCCGAGTTGTATCTCGCCATCAGTAATATAAATCGGCGAGCCCCCGAGTTCGGAGATTCCGACTTCAAATGAGATTCGGGTGCGAAGTGATTGTTTTGTGAAAATGCAGGCGACGGATTTATTCTCCAATGGCCGTGGCGCAATCTCTTTCTTTTTCATCTTTGCGCAAAGATCGAACAGTTGATGGCATTCTTTAGATGAGAGGTCAGTTTCGCGAGTAAGTGAGCGAGCCATGAAAATCTCCTATACGGATAACTAGTCTGAATCAATTTTTGCAAAATAAATGGGCTGAAAGAGCCAATGTCAAGCAGTGGTCTATCTCGTTTATGGTCGAATTGCTAATCACAGACTTTACGGAGAATAATCGGCTGCCTCTTTGCGCCGATAACAGCTTGCCAAACGTAACTCTGCACTCGATATTACGTATCTGTTACTATGACACAAAAAGTTACTTTTGGCATAATTCTCATTCTCGTCGGAGGATTACTCTTCCTCCGAAGTCTTGATATTCTATGGTTCGACTTGAGCGAACTCCATCGCTTTTTCTGGCCGCTATTATTCATATCTGTCGGAGCTTGGTTGATGGTTCGAAAACGGCGCTTCCTCGAAAATGAGCAGACAATGCCCGGCAGAGTTGCAAACCAATCCGGGGTTTTGACCCCAATCCCGAGTATTCTTTCAGGACCGATACCTCCAGACATACCTCAGCCATCGTCGCCAAACATCCCGATTGCGCCTCTGTATTCGCCGGGCGCCTCCATTCCGCCTTTTTCGAGCAACACCAGACTTTCCGAGGCTCCGCGAGTCAAAGAGTCCGGGAAAATAATCTTCGATAAATTCATGGGGGATTTGTATGTCGATTGCTCCGGGATGGATATGCAGAATGTCGAGGTCTCAACCGTGCTTGGATCAGTTGAGATACGGCTCCACGGGTGCAGGCTTTCGAAAGGATTGAATAGGTTAATTATTTCTGGATTCATGGGTGAGATCGTGATATTCGCCCCGGCTGACCTACCGATATACTCGCACAGTTCAAGTTTTGCGGGATCATTGGAAATATTTGGCAAGAAATCATCGGGCATTGGAAACAATGTCGATGTGCAAACCTCGAACTATGCGACCGCTGACTCTAAATTATATATTTCCACAAATCATTTCGTGGGCGCAATCAAAATTATTACGATCTAATGATCTACAGGATATACCTACTCAAATCCTGATTTTCTACAATATTTGACAGTCGCGACTCGACAGTTTTGTCGGTAATAGTCAGTTTCTTTTTTTTGAGCGGCGGCTCAAAGAGAATATCTTCAAGCAAAGTTGTCATTACCGTATGAAGCCGCCGCGCGCCAATATTTTCTGACTGCTGATTAACCCGCTCGGCAATGTCTGCAATCTTGGCAATTGCACCGTCAGTAAACTCCAACTGAATGCCTTCAGTCAGCATCAATGCCTGGTATTGCTTAATGAGAGCCGTTTTGGGTTCAGTCAGGATTCGCACAAAATCTTTACCAGTAAGCGAATCGAGTTCGACACGGATTGGAAAACGTCCCTGAAGCTCAGGAATCAAGTCCGACGGACTTTTACCATGAAAGGCACCGGCGGCAATGAAAAGAATGTGGTCGGTGCGAACCAAACCATATTTGGTTGAAACCGTTGACCCTTCGATAACAGGCAGAATATCTCGCTGAACGCCTTGGCGGCTGACATCCGGACCGCCGGAAGTGCCGTCGCTAACAATTTTATCAAGTTCATCAATAAAGATAATCCCTGACTGTTGAGCGCGGCCCAGAGCTTCGGTGATGACATCGTCCATATTGACCAGTTTGCCCATCTCTTCCGTGAGCAGATACTTTCGGGCCTCTTTTATTACCATCGTGCGCCGCTTTGACTTCTTCGGCATCATCCCGCTGAACATTTCCTGAACATTCATCCCGAGCTCTTCCATCCCCATCGGAGAAAATATCTCGAATACAGGATAATTTGATTGAGGAGTATCAAGCTCGATCTCATGTTCATCAAGCATGCCTGAGAAAAGCTTTGCCCGAAGCTTGGCTCGAGTCGCGACGCGTGAATCAATCAGCTGATCGGATGCTTGCCTCGCCCTTGAAGTTCTTGAAGGTGGCCCCATAAGCAAATCGAGCAAACGTTCATCTGTTCTTTTTTGAGCTTTCTCCTTTACAAACTCAAACTTTTCAGTCTTGACCATATTCACCGCGATATCAATCAAATCGCGGATCATTGACTCGACATCTCGTCCTACATAACCCACCTCGGTGAATTTTGAGGCCTCGACCTTCATAAACGGCGCACCAGCCAGATCGGCCAATCGTCGCGCTATCTCTGTTTTGCCGACTCCGGTGGGTCCAATGAGAATAATATTATTCGGCATGATTTCATCACGGATATCTTCTGCGGCGTTTTGGCGCCGCCAACGGTTACGAAGGGCAATCGCGACTGATTTTTTTGCGTTATCCTGGCCCACAATATATTTATCAAGGTGTTCAACTATCTCTTTGGGCGTGGGGTATTTGTTCATTTAATAGTTTCCACACTGATATGATTGTTTGTGTAAACGCATATATCGGCAGCGATTTCCAATGCGCGCCGTGCGATCTTATCAGCCGTCAATTTAGGATTCGCCCAGATAATTGCCCGCGCAGCGGCAAGGGCGTAGACGCCGCCAGAGCCAATGGCGACAATACCGTCGTCCGGCTCAACCACGTCCCCATTTCCGCTGATAAGCAAAACATGCTTGCCGTCGGTCACGGCGATGAGAGCTTCAAGCGTCTGCAGGGCCTTGTCGGTGCGCCATTCCTTCACAAGTTCGACCGATGCCCGCTGAAGATCGTTTGAGTATTCTCCAAGTTTTTTCTCGAAAATCTCAAAGAGCGCGAGGGCATCACCTGCGGTTCCGGCGTAGCCGGCCAGTATTTTTCCGTCATTTATCGTGCGTATCTTCATGGCCGTGCGTTTGATGATGGTGTCTTCAACTGAAACCTGGCCGTCGCCTGCAATGGCGGCCTTGCCGTTGTGCAACACTGCTATGATTGTTGTGCTTCTCGTCTTCTGCATTTTTCTTTCCATAGTTAGGTCTTCGACCCTGAGCGCGGATGAGCCGTGCGATAAACCTGCTTCATTTTTTCAACTGTCACATGGGTATATTTTTGTGTTGTCGACAATGAAGAGTGTCCCAGAATCTCTTTAATCAATACCAAATCTGCGCCATTTTCAAGCAAATGAGTGGCGAACGAATGCCGCAGCGTGTGCGGAGTCAGACTGCTTCCGCATGATTTCGCAAACTGCTTGACAAGTCTGTCAACTGATCTAACTGACAAACCCTCCCCGTCCTTATTCAGGAAAAGTCTGCCTGAGTTTGTGTGTAGTTTCGCTAAAAACTCTTCCCGCTTCGTAATGTAGCTCTGCAAATCAGTCACCGTTGCCGGGCCGACTGGCACTATACGCTCTTTGTTTCCCTTACCGATCGTTGTCACAAGACCGCGAGAGAGATCAAGTCTGGAGACTGTCAATTCGGCAAGCTCTTCTCGTCTCAAACCGGTAACATACAACAGAGCAAGCATCGTGTAATCTCGAACATAACTGTATGTTGATTTGTCTTCGCGCGTATTCTCATGCGAGAAGAAGTTTGCGGCTTCGGCCTGCGATACAAAAGAAGGCAAAGCCGAAGAGTATTTGATTTTCGGCAATACGAAGATATAATCCTTCGTGTGCGGCTTGGTCGCCAGGAATTGTTGAAATGATGAAACTGCTGAGAGAAATCTGGCTATGGAACGATTGGATACTTTGGCTTCGGATCGTTTTCTCAGATACAACCGGAGGAAAAGCGGATCATTTTTCTTCGATGTCGGTAGCAGTGTATATTGACTCTCGCAGAACTCAAGCCACGGTGTCAAATCCCGTGTGTAAGCCTCAATTGTCTTTGAAGCTCTCTTTTGAGTCCCTAAAAACCTTAAATACTCTCCCAACGCCTTGTGTAGCATAGTGTGAGAATATCGCAAACCTCAACGCTGGTCAAGCGGTTTCACGCGCGTTGGATTATCACAGGGAAAGCCCGGTCAGTGCAGGCGTCAAATGTATGAGGGCAAATGAGGAAACGCTTATGCGACGGTCTTCACGACTGGTGTGTCCTCAGACATCTCATGTCTGCATTCAGGGCAGCGGAAATAATCGCCCTTGGCTTTAGATATTTTCTGAAGCACATAGACATGTTTGCAGACCGGGCAGGGTTGATTTATTGGTTTATCCCATGAAGCGAAATCGCATTTAGGATAACTTGTGCAACCATAGAAAAGCCGTTTGGTTTTTGTCTGCTTTTCAAGAATCTTACCGCCACAGCCAGGCTTCGGGCAACTGATACCAAGAGTGACCGGTTTGGTTGATTTACATTCCGGATAGCCGGAACAGGCAAGGAAACGTCCAAACCGTCCAGTTTTAATAACCATCGCAGAGCCGCATTTTTCGCATTTTTCATCACTGTGCGTTTTTGCTTCATCTTCAGGAAGCGGCTTTGTGGACTTGCATTCCGGATAACCGGAACAGGCCAAAAAGCGTCCATTGCGTCCCATTTTGATAATCATCGGCTGGGCGCATTTATCGCACGGTATGTCAGTGACTTCCGTCATTGACGCTTTTATATCTTTTTCCTTACCCTTGAGCCCATTGAGGGTTTTGATGAATGGCTTATAAAAGTCTTTCAGAACTTTCACCCAATCATCTGTTCCTTCTTCGACCAAATCGAGCTCTTTTTCCATGCTTGCAGTAAATGCAACATTGAACAGATCAGGGAAATTCTCAACCAAAATCTTATTGACAGTCGTGCCGAGATCTGTCGGACGGAGCCTTTTCTGCTCAAGTTCGGCGTATTTTCTATCTTTGAGCGTCGAGATAATACTTGCGTAAGTCGACGGTCGCCCGATACCATCGGATTCCATCCGTTTTACAAGCATGGCCTCGGAATAGCGAGCTGGCGGTTTTGTGAAGGACTGCACCGGATCAAGCTTCAAAAGGGTCAATAGCTCATCAACCTTCAAGTCGGGTAGTTTCTGGCTATCATCCTCGTCGACACTCTCATCGGCCTCGCGTCCCTCATGATAAATACGAAGGAAACCATCAAAGCGGATTTTCTGTGCCGAGGCGCGGAAAAGATAATTGCCAGCGGTGATATCGACAGTTTCGACGTCAAAGATCGCCGGATTCATCTGCGATGCGATGAAACGATTCCAAATTAATGTATAGAGCTTTAATTGCTGGGGAGAAAGATGCTTCTTCACTTTCTCAGGGCTCAAATCCAGATAGGTCGGACGAACGGCTTCGTGAGCATCCTGAGCATTCTTCTTACTGCTGTACTGGATTGCTTTCTCTGGCAGATATTCCTTGCCGAACTCTTTGCCAATCATGGCCCGTACATTTTTGAGCGCTTCATCGGAGACGCGTGTAGAATCGGTACGCATGTAGGTGATTAAACCCGTCGGGCCGTCTTGGCCAATTTCGATTCCTTCGTAAAGCCCCTGCGCGACACTCATTGTCTGCTTTGGTGAAAAGCCATATACTTTTGCGGCCTCCTGCTGAAGTGTGGAAGTAATAAAAGGAGGCAGCGGACGGCGGACGCGCTCGCTCTTGGTGATGTCAGAGACAGTATATTTTTGTCCTTTAAGCTCGGCGACAATCTTATCGGCTTCCGCCTGTGTGGTAATGACAATTTTCTTGGGTCCGGCTTCGCCTGCTCCTACGACAGTTTTGCCGTCAATTTTGAACAGTTGCGCGGTGAATTTTTGCTTTTTACCAGTTGCAAGCTGCACGGAAATCTTCCAGTATTCTTCCTGGATGAATGCTTTAATCTCTTCTTCACGTTCACATATAAGTCGAAGCGCTACCGACTGCACTCTGCCAGCCGATAGATTTCGCGCGACTGTTTTCCAGAGGAATGGGGAAACAGAATAGCCGACGAGCCGGTCGAGAACTCTGCGGGCTTGCTGGGCATTGACCAAATTGATATCGATATCTCGAGGATTCTTGATTGCCTCAGTCACGGCTGATTTTGTGATTTCATTAAATGTCACACGAAGAAACGATGCCTTGACTCCCTTTCCTTTAAGGCTATTGGCCAAATGCCATGCAATAGCCTCTCCTTCGCGGTCAGGATCAGGGGCAAGATAGACAGTTGTCGCGGACTTGGCGGCCTTCCTGAGTTCGGCGATGATCTTTTCTTTTCCTTTGATTATCTCATATTGAGGTTCAAAGTTATTTTTGACATCGACGCCAATTTTCGATTTTGGCAAATCGACGACATGTCCCACGCTTGAAAGAATCTCAAAATCCTTGCTCAGAAATTTCGCAAGGGTCTTGGATTTGGCGGGAGATTCAACTATTACTAAGTTTTTAGCCATAACCACATTCCTGTGTGAAAGTAAGCGACTACCTAAGGAGACCTATTGTACTTACTTCGACTCCGGACGTACAAACTTTACTTTGCCGTCCATAAGATCCTGAAGTGAGACCATCGTGATCTTTCTTCCGTCAATGTCGAAAGAGCCGCCTTCTTCAAGCTTTGCCATCTTGAGTAGCCGCTGAGAGTTAAGATGACGGGCATGTTGAGCGGCAATAATTACGGCTTCATACCGGTTACGGGTGACCTTTTCCAGGCCATCGATAGACAGATAAGGCATGATTTCTCCTCTTGTATGCGCTCTCTAACGAGCGAGTTTAGCTAATTGTTCCTCGTCAAGCCGTTCAATCCGGCAGGGGTGCGCCTCGATTACGGCAAGTACTTTTTGGACAGCGGTTTTAAGGTCGTCATTTATTACCGCATAATCAAATCCATAATCACGAAATGACTGCATTTCTTTAGTTGCGTTCCGAAATCTCAAAGCGAGCTGTTCCTTCGTTTCGGTTCCTCGCCGGTGAAGTCTTTTCTTCAGCGCAACCGCCGAAGGGGGTAAAATGAAAATCGCAATCGCATCAGGATAGGCCTGTTTCAGACGGGCCGCCCCTTGGACGTCAACATCAAGCAACATCACTCCGCCTGAGCGTCGAGCACTGTCAATCGGATGGCGTGGGGTTCCGTAGTTATACAAGTGCACCTTAAAATGTTCCGCGAAGAAGTCTCTGCTTACCAATTCCTGAAATTTAGCATCATCGATGAAATAATACTCTCGGCCCTCACGCTCTCCCTTGCGACGCGCACGGGTGGTATACGATACTGAAAACGTCCAGCCTGATCTCTTTCGGGTCGAAGTCAGGAGTTTACGGCAGATCGACGTCTTTCCGCCCCCGGACGGAGATGACAGAATCACAAGACGACCCAGTTTTTTGCTGCTCAACGCCGAATCCCCTGATGCCTACTCGACATTCTGAACAAGCTCACGAATTTTCTCGAGTTCTTCTTTTAGCGATATAACCAAAGTTGAGACGCCAAACTCAGCCGATTTGGAACCCATGGTGTTTGCCTCGCGGTTCATTTCCTGTAAAATGAAATTGAGGCGCCGCCCCACGGCTTCCTTATCTTTTAACGCTTGGCGGTACTGGTCTACATGCGAGCGGAAGCGCACGCATTCTTCTGTGATATCGGTGCGATCAGCAAACATTGCAATCTCTTCTTCCAGCCTACTTGACTCACGAAGCGGCACTTCAAGGAGCTCTTTTATTCGCAGGCGCAGTTTCTCCGCATAGTTCGGAACCGCACTCTCAGCAGTCTTTTCAATTGTATCAACCAATTTAGCCATAAGGTCAAGCCGCTTTTTCATATCGGCGGCCATCGCCAGTCCTTCGCTTTTCCGCATCGAGTTTAACTCAGTGATCGCGGACTCAGTCACTTTTTTAAGCGAAGTCCACACGACATCCAAATCCACATCTTCAGTGTCAGCCTGAACGACTTGGGGGAAAACAAGGAGGTCAGACACAGTCAACTCGCCTGTAAGTTTGAGCTCTTTCTGCAATTGTCGAATCTGCTTGGCATAGGCGGTTGCGGCAGTTGTGTTTAACTGATATTTCTTTGGTGCGTCATCGGCATCCTCAAGGGATAGATAATAATGCACTTTACCGCGCTCGAGGTGTTCGTTAAGTAACTGCCGTACTTTTGCTTCAAGTGGTGAAAGGTGGCGCGGGAGGCGGAGTGAGAACTCCAAAAAACGATTATTCACGGTTGATATCTCAACCAGAAACTTTTCTTTGCGGCTTTTTAGTTCGGCACGCCCGAACCCGGTCATCGAATACATATATAAGTACCCTTATGGAATAAAGGGCGCAAATATAGAGATATGACCGAGAATGTCAACTTATAATCTTGAGGGGCTCTGATTTCCGGAGACGAGAGGTTCTTTTCAAAGGCGATGCGGGTCCAATGGTCGATGACGTAGGGGGCTGTAAAGCGCCCTCGTTCATAACGATAAGTCGTTCCACCGATGATTGGATACGCAGTGCGGAGTGATAGATGGAAGATGTTTTCTTCTCTACCGATGGTGAAAGGTGGTATTGAGGTGAAGCAAGCAACTCCGCCATTCCAAGAATTGCCATGAGCGGGTTATTCATTTCGTGGGCCAGAGCGTTCTTGCCGACCGGGATAACGACCACACCCGGCGTCACCCTTGCTTCTGCAAATTCATTATGTGTTGCTTCGCCCTGAAGTTTCACAAGAATCATGTCAATAATGTTTGGCAGTCTAAGGTAGAAGAACTCGTTTTTCATCAAGGAATGACTGTTATGAATATGTGCGACTCTCTTACTTTCTTCTGTGCAGGTCGATAGAAAAATGAGTGATTGTGTCGATCCATTATAAGCCGATACCACATCAACCATTGTATCGAGTCTATTGCCTAAAAGAGAAATGCTTGCAACACATACGTCGTAGTGAGCAAGGGTCAATTCTTCCAAAGCGGCGTTGGCCGAGGTAAAAAACGAGACAACCCACTCAGGATAGCGTTTGCTCAGTTCGCGCTCCATCAGCAGGGAATGATAGCGGTTGTTTTCGAGAACTAAAATGCGCATGGAATTTATTATTTACTGTCTGCGGCCGCAGGCAATTGATATGTCACAAGTATGCCTTCGCCCTCTTGTTGATGCACTTCCATATGACCACCAAGGTCACTGACAAGTTTTTCAGTGATTACCAGGAGCGATGGAGCCAGCTGATTCGAACCTGTTTTAATTTGTGACTGGCCGCCAGCACCGACGAAGCGCATGACTGCTTGAGCAAGGCCGACCAGTTCAATGATTTCAGCAGACTCTGTTCCGGCCTCAAAGACAATGCGCAGGAGGACACTTTCCATGTCTGCGCTCTTTAAAACCGTCACAAATTCATGTGGCGCGGCACCTTCCCGCTCGATGGACAGTCTGACATCTTCATCGTTCGTGCAGCTATACGAAGTCCCAGACGATGCCGCAAATGTATGAAGCTTTCCCGTCGGAAATCTGGACGCGCATGAGTCAAGGCTGTCACCAATAACTGAGACAGCCGCAATTGGAGTGAGGGAGTGTTTGGCATTGAGAGAGTATACAAGTACGGTCTGGATGGAACCAAATTCGATGATGAGTTTCGAGACTTCTGCCCACTGATTGGACGGTGTTATTCGAGCCAGTCTATGAAGCAGGCTGCGGCTGATAATTGTCGTGTGGAGAGACCGGCCGGATGCCAATTCTTCCTCGTCCACGCTAAAAATTATTTGGTAATTCGCGGGATTACCAGCAATGTAATTGAGCGATATGAAAATCTTGGCAACGAGTGGATTTTGTTTGGTATCAATAAGTGTTACGTGCGTTGTCTCAAAAAAGCTGTCATAATGGTTGCGTTGTCGGAGTATTTGCTGAATTATCTGACGGTCGGATTCAAGCAAAAATTCGGAGAGGAATCTGCCAAACAGTTCCTCTTTTGTGAGACCAATAATCCGTTCGGCCTCGTCATTGACCAGAACAAATCGTCCCTTGAGATCGATTTTGCAGACCGCGCAGCGTTTGACCCCTCGAGGTTCCACGGCAGTCGTTTCGGGCGTTTTTGTCTGCTCTTTTGACATCGCATCCCCGGGCTAAAAATATGCATGATGCTAAACAATCTATGATTCTTTCTCTCTTCAAATATCATCGGCTAATAAGACCAGAATATTGAGCTAAAATGGCAGTAGTAGAGATTAATTTTTTACAATAGGAATGGCGCTAAACCTTAAATCGATTTTCCGGGGGATATCTATTTCTTGAAAAGCTTCTGAAGCAGTCCGCCAGCCTCTGCGCCAAGGCCCTCTTTGAGAGAATTTGTCAGAGCGTTGTAATCGATAGCCACAACAGGTTTGTCTAAAGTACCTCCTATTTTTAGGGGCAGCCGGATACTCGCTGTTTCTTTATTTTTAAGTACCGAGGCGAGGCCACCGAGCACTCCGCCTCTGGAAGATAGACTTTCAGCGGCCTCGCGACTGAGGTCAATAGTCCCTGTATATCCGATTTGACCGTCAAAACCGTAGAATCCGCCAATCGAGACATTACCAAGACTGCCAAGGGTGGTTTTGAGATTGCTCACTTGCACCTTGCCATCTTCTACCTTGATTAAGGTCGACAGATCTTTGAGGGCCTGCTCTTTGTCGAATGCAATTCCAAGCTTGTCTGCCAGACTGTTAAATGTAGACAATATCTCTCCCGAAAGTACAAGCTTCCCATTGTCAACATCTCCCTCGCCATTCAATGTCAGCGAATTGAGAAATTGCTCAGGCTCCCAGCCTTTTGCATTGTATGCGCCTTGAAGATTAACTTTTCCAAAGAGGTGGCCGCCAAATTTTGTGAATCGAGTCAGAAAATCATTGGCCTCAATTTGCGATGCTGTGAATTCACCCGAATAGCCAGGGGCCGACATATCGTTCAGGTCAATGATAGTGGTTCCAGCGACTGAACCAGAGTAGGCTTTCCCGTTCACATCGTAACACTCAATCTTTCTGTCATAGATTTTCACTTTGCCGGTTATCTGAGTGAAATCAATCTTTGAATAGATAAGCGTATCAATCGAAAATGTCCCTTGTCCATCAATATCAGGCAGAAGTATCATTGAAACAGAATCGGGAGCGGCACTGGCGCGATTGCTTTCCGTTCCGGGGGCAGCCTCAGGAAAGAGCTTATCAAAGTCGAACCGGTTGGATGAGAGTGTGAAAGAGAAGAACGGCTTTTGCATTTGGGAGCGATTTAAGTCCTGTATCGGCAAAAGATACGGGAATGGTTTAGTCAGTCGACCGTTGAATGATACATCGCTCGAGGTAAACTGAACATCCATCCTCTGCACCGTAATCGTGTCATAATTTATCAACATTTCGGCGTTGAGCTTTTTAATCGGTTCGGGCAGAAGCGAATCGTTGTATGAGGCATCGATAATTGATAATTTCCCTGCGGGTCGTAGTTCGGCAGGTCTCGAGATAGGGCCACGCACACGCATATCCATTACCAACCGTCCATCAAGTTCAGGCTTTCCGTTAGGCGGAAGATACTTCTCGGCCATCTTCATGCTAACCTCTCCCTTAAACTGACCATCGAGAATAGGAGAAATAGCCAGTGCTTGTACCGAGTCAGCCAGCATGTAAGGAATAAAATCTTCAACGCGGCCGGTGAGACTGAATTGGCCGGACGGAAAATTGCCGCTTAATGCGTTGATTGTCAGCACTTCTCTGTCCATAAATATATCAAGAGCCAAATCATCTATCGGCTCGGGGACCATCTCTGACGAGTAGGTCCCATTCTCAACTTTAAGCGTTCCGGAAAAGTCGATTGCCTGGACTTGTTTCAGCTTTCCAGAAAATTGGATATTGAAATGAGATTGACCGCTTATCTGGTGATTGTTTTTTGTGGGCAAAAATGGCTGCACAAAGGCAAGATTTAGTGACCCGGCGAGTTCTCCGGCAATTGATGGATTCGAGAAATTATCAACCGCCAGATAACCGCGAAGCGGCTGACCATCAAATCGACCATCCTCAATATTGAACCGTAAATTATCGGGCTTGATATCAAGGAGGGCTTTTTGCATCTCAAGCTTTCCGGATATCCCTTCTTTTGACATGGCTATATCATTGAGGACCACAGTTCCTGAGTACCCCACCGCAGGTACAGCAGCGCTGTCGTAGGTGAAGTCCAAATTCATGGAGAATCGGCCATTGACATTATAGTCCTCAAACATCGCTTGGCGTTTCGACGGAAGAATGGCAAACATATCCGAAATCGAAATATCGTCAGCAATGAGATTTCCCTTGGCCTTCATATTCTCCGCTGGATCATTTATTTGTCCGGTAAAGCGCATGACCGAGCCGCCAACAACAAGATCTGCGCGGTCGACAAGCAATTGACGGGCCTCAAGGTCATAACCGGCCTCGTAATTCAAACTTACTGCGCTCAATGAAAAGCCATCATCGCCGCTCATAGACAGGCTGTCAGTGCTAAATTTACCCGAGGAGTTATAGACACTCTGCGATGGCGTCTGTAAAGAACTGGTTAGGTCGAGACCATTGATTGTCAGTGTTGTATTCGATGAGTCATTCTGAAAAACAAACAATCCATCTTTTATTTCGAGTTCATCAAATGACACGATTGCCGCCGCGGCCTTCTGCTCATCAGGAAGATTGGCGGCTTCCGGCGGCAGCGAAGAATCGGCAGTCTCAAACGAGTAATTAGTGAAGCCATCGGCCTGTTTGACCATGTAAATTACTGGCCGATCCACTATAAATTTGTCGATGCGAAAGTTTCCCGTCAACAGGGGCAATAATTGAAGCTTTACATCTATAGCTTCAGCAGTCAACAATTCTTGCTCATCGCTTATTTCAGGCGGGTTGCCGATGCCAACCTCTTTAAGATTAACACCCAGTCCGCCCCAAATAGAGAGGTCAACTTCGCCGATGGTAATAGGCCGCCCAAGAGCCTCAATACCTTTTTCGATGGCGAAAGCCTTCGCTTTCTCCATCGGATAGAATAGCTTTATACCGATTATTAAGAGCACAAATAAACCCAGCACAATGCCGAGTGTCCAAGCAGCTATTTTCAGAAATCGTTTCATATTCTCTTTTACACCCCGTACTGGTTTTGGTTATACAATTTTTGATGGTATAACTACTCAGGGCTTCAATCAACAAGAAATGTGGTCAATATCAGCCACATACTCCGGACACACTTACCCGCTAATTCTCATTTTCTTCTCAAAACCAATCGAAAGTATGAGAATATAGTTCATACCCAAATGATGTCTGTGTTGCTTATGGTCTTAAAGTTGTTTTGGAAAACGAAAGAACATTAGCGAACTGTCGCTTAGCTGACGATTAATCCGCCACCGAGCAGGACATCCCCCCGATAGAAAGCGACCGACTGCCCCGGTGTGATAGCGCGCTGGCTGTCGGTAAAGGAAATGGCTGCCTGGGAGTCCGACATTGGGGTTATAATGGCCCGAGCGGGCTCAGCCAAATAACGGATCTTCACCTCGGCCTCAAACGGTTCGCTTTTGGGATGAATCGCCATCCAATTCATACTGTCTACAACCGTCTCAGATTTATATAGCGTGTCGTTGTCTCCGACAATCACTTGGTTGGCCACCGTGTCAATCTCCTGCACATAAAGCGGAGTCGGATGGGTAATGCCGAGCCCCTTGCGCTGACCGATAGTGTAGAAAGCCGTCCCATTGTGACGCCCGAGAGTTTTTCCATCGACGTGGACAATATCACCAGTCTCAAATGCATTCCCTCGCCGTGCCTCAAAATCTGTCAGGAAACGACGATAGTTATTGTCAGATACAAAACAGATCTCGCGCGATTCAGGCTTTGCTGCTGTTCGGAGGTCAAACTGGCGAGCGATAGCGCGTACTTCTGATTTAAGCATCCCACCCAGCGGCATCAGTGTCCGAGCAAGCGCCTCTTGTTTTAGCCCCCAGAGTACATAGGACTGGTCACGCGTTGAATCAATCCCTTTTTGCAATTGCCAGCGGTTTTCCGAATTCTGCCCGACGATGGCATAATGCCCGGTCGCGATGTAATCGCAGCCAAGAGATTTTGCTTTCATCAAAAATTCATCCCATTTCACTTCAGAATTACAGCGAACGCATGGATTAGGTGTGCGTCCGGCCTTGTACTCTGAGACAAAATTATCGATAACCTGCTCTTTAAAATGCCGGGAGAGATTGAGGACATAAAAGGGGGCGCCGATTTTATCGCACACAAAACGGCAGTCTGTAATAGAATCGATCGTGCAACAGCGCCCATCCTTGTGGATATCACCCCCGACTTCGACATAATCCCACAGCTTCATATGCGCCCCGATGACTTCGTAACCCTGCTGTTTCAACAACAGAGCGGCGACCGAAGAATCCACACCGCCGGACATGCCAACCAATACGCGCTTATTCATACGAAATACCAACGGTGAATCGATTCATAAAGGCCTCGATTAAACGGCATGATTATACGATGGTGATAGCTCACGAAGACGCTGAACTATTCCGGGCAGTATATTCAACACATAATCCAAATTGCCCTGTGTCGTCGCCCGTCCCATTGAAAATCTGACGGCCCCATGAGCGACTGCCTTCGTGATTCCCATAGCAGTCAAAACATGCGAGGCTTCGGTAGCGCCTGAGGTACATGCCGAACCGGATGAGACAGCAACGCCTTCCATATCGAGAGAGAGAATTATTGGTTCGCCTTCAAGCCCGACAAAAGAGATGTTCATCGTTTGCGGTATCCGGTTCTTTCGGGCACCATTAAGTGAACTGTTAGGAATGGTCGAGAGCACCTTATCCAGAAAATAATCGGAAAGCATGGTCATATGCTTGAAGTCATTGGCCATACGACGCGAAGTAATATCGAGCGCTGTTGCCAATCCGACCGCGCCAGCAACATTTTCTGTTCCCGGCCGACGACGGCGCTCATGTGACCCGCCATAAAAGAGTGGGGCAATTTTTACCCCTGACCGGATAAAGAGCGCGCCTGTCCCTTTTGGGCCATAAATCTTGTGGCCAGTCAGAGAAAGCAAATCGACCCCCATCGCCCGAACATCTACCGGGATTTTTCCTATTGATTGGACGGCATCAGTATGGAAAAGGGCGCTCTTCTCATGGGCGGCTTCGGCCATTCCTGCAATATCCTGTATAGCGCCGTTTTCATTATTGGCATGCATAACTGAGACCAGAGCTGTTTTGTCAGTGACTAACCGCCGAAGTTCATCTGCTGATGAGAATCCCTCGCTATTTACCGCCAAGAGCGAGAGTTCAAAATCTTCTTTGTGATGGAGATATTCGGCTGGCTCTATTACTGCATGGTGTTCCGCGGCCCCAACCACCAGATGATTTTTACGCTGTCGCAAATGATAGGCTGAACCGATAACGGCCATGTTATCCGACTCGGTACCCCCTGAAGTAAAGACCAGTTCCGCTGGATCACAGTTAATAAAGTTGGCAATTGTTTCGCGGGATGTCTCTAACGCAACTTTGGCGTCGCGGCCAAAAGTATGCACCGAACTGGCGTTGCCGTACGTTTCGCCCAAATAGGGAAGCATCGCCTGTGTGACGTTGGGATCGACAGGTGTCGTGGCGTTATGATCTAAATAGATATGTTCGCTCATTCAATCTTCCTCATGTATCGCAGGCTCAAAATTCAACAGTCATGCAGACGCAGTCGTTTGTCAAAAATTAGAACGCATACAATATAGTGAAGTGCCAGCGATCAGCAAAATCAAATTTTTCGCTTTTAATGATTCTGGCATAGTCAAGCCGGACCGGTCCTGCCGGGGTGAGAAGCTGAAAACCGGTTCCATAGGTGTACGCGAGATCCTTTAGCGCAATCTCCCATTGGGTAAGAAATCCATTTCCGATATCGAAAAAGATAGATTGCCACAGCGGGAGCTTCTCGAAGAGGCCGCCGATGAGCGGTACTTTGCGGACAACTTGTACAGTTTTCCATCGAAACTCTTGGTTCAAATTTATGATATACCGGGCGCCTATCGGGGTTCCGGTCGCGTCTTTAGGACCCAACTGGTTTTCGTCGAAACCGCGCACAGAATTTGCTCCTCCGATATATTGCGCTTCATCGCTAAATACAAAATCGGAACTGCCGAATTGACGCGCCAAACCGAACCGCGCCCTACTCGCTGAAATCCAGCCCGGCCAGACAACTTTGTAACCCGATAGACTGGTTTGAATTTTGACAAATGTACCATCCCCTCCCAAAAAACCGCCGTAATATTCTGATAAAAGCGATGCCACCGAGCCGCTTCGGGGCAAAAAGAGATTGTCTCTTGAGTCACGAATCAGATCAGCGTACAGCTTTCTCCGCTGGGGTTCTGATGATCTAACATTGATAGAATCAATCGATTGGCTAAAGTCTGAGAATTTCACCCAGGCGTATTCAAAGCCAAGGGTGGTTCGAATATAATCTCCGAAACGCTGTTTGGTTTCAAGGGTTATTCCGAAAAGCCGAACTTTGAAATCACGCACCTCATCGCGCAAGGGTGGACTGTATTCCAGACCAATCGTAATGGGGATACGCAGTTTGAGAAGCCATGGCTCAGTGTATCTCGCGAGATAGCGATGTGTCAGCAAGCGCGAGTCTTCACCCAGGCCGAACGAATACTGCGCGGTAACATCATACCGGCGTGAGCTAAAGAAATTTCTCTTGCCGAATCCGGCGGAAAAGTCCCATTCCAAATCACGAACTGTTGATTGTCCCGCACCGGTTTTGATGGTTATATAACGCGGTTTGCGCTCGCGTACCCTCAAATCAAAATCCGGATTGAGCCTGTCTGTTGAACTATCGGCCTGTACCAACCGCAAGGTTGTAAAGTAACCTGACTCGTAGAGTCTTCTCTGCGATCTGAGAATTGCGTCTCGTTTATAGATGTCTCCTTCCTGAACAACCAACTCGCGCTCGGCTGTATACGAGGGGTAGGTTTGTATTCCGGTGATTTCAACCTCACCGAAATGCACCAGAGAGTCAGCCTCGATTGCCAGAATGACATCACTGCGCGGAATTGAAGATGCGGTATCAAGCTGGATATCTATTGCTGCATAGGGATAACCAGCATTGGCAAATACTGTCTTTATATCCGTGGAAACCTGGCTCATCTGAAGCGGATTCATTGGCTGACCAAGCACAAGACGCTCGGCTATCTCAGCGGCTTCTTCGCGGAGCTCCTCCTGCATATTGCCTGTGATTCGGACATTGCCATATCGAAAGAAATCCCCCTCCTTTACCTGAATCCGGATACGCGCAGATGAATCTTCGGGAATAACCTCAATTACGTGATTTACTTCTACATTGAGAAATCCACTTGTCAGATATAGATATTTTACCTCAAGAGTATCACGATCCTGCGTTTCTGCCTGGACCCGGCTTCGCCTGTCCCCCTTAACAGACTGCCAAAAGTTACGCTCGACACTATAAAGTCGCTTTTTGATTTCTGAATCTTCAAAGTAATTATTCCCCTCTATTACTATCTTTCTGATGACCGGATCGCTTCTCATCCATCGCAAAAACGCGCGATTGACAGTTTGAGCCTCGGTGAAGGATGGATAATGCCCAGCAATGAGCAGCAGAAGAAGGAGTTTTCGCACTAATACTCCCAATGCAATTTGAGGTTCACGTGATAGAGGTCTTCATCGTCTCGTCGGCCCTCAAATGTAAATCCCTTTCGGAAGCGATACTCGAATCCAACCTCCTGCCCGGTTGTTGCAGATCTGCCATAGACGTAGAGGTTCGGCGCAGTATAAAAGCCCAGCGTGACCGATGTTTTTCTTAGATCAAAACTGCCGCTCGATGTCGGATCTATTTCGAAAGTTTCTACGCCGACCAACTGGCCCAACCGCCTCGTTCCAAGCTGCGAAAACTGATTAGAGACTATGGTAGATATTCTTTGTTCAATATTATTTTGAGCCCGGGTCGAATCGCCCGCATAGTAATTTGCAACCAGCAATGGGAAGATATCTTCCCGATTGAAAGGAGAATCTTCGGCTGGATTAATCTCAGGATTTTCGAGGGTTCCGGTAACGTGGATGCACAACTCAAGCTGCTCCGATGACTCCGCGCTGTCTAAACGCTGCCCCGGAATGCGAGTGCATGCGACAATATCCAAATTCGGATTGAGTGCCTCACTTCCCGTAAACGCTACAGTCCCACCCGGTTCAAGCTGGAATGTCTTGTCGAACAGATAAGCCTTTCCTCGCAGAATTTCCATTTCTCCGAGAAGTCTGTCACTTCCATTGGTGCGGATAATATTGACATTTCCAGAAAATTCGGCGTCGATGTCATCGTTTTTTATCCAATAATTGGAGATAATCTCAATATTGAGGTCAAAGTCCCAGCTCCGGTCGCCAGATGAAAGCGCCGACATAAGCGGCGAACCCTGGTTGGCATCGGCAAAGTTCACTCTATACATGGCCGAGAGAATCTGTAGATCACCGGTAACTTTAGGCGGGAGAAATCCTTCAATGTGGAGGTCTCCCTCGACGACACCGTCTATCTCCTCAAGTTCATAGCGAAATGGAACTTCACGCGGAAGACTGACATTGATATCAAGGTAGAGACTGTCAAGCGTTAGTACATTGAGACTGCCGTCAAGGTCGACATAACTCTTTCTATTTTTGTGGCGCGGGTTTTTAATATAGAATGACACATCATCAAGAACGACCTGGTTATTGACCATCTCTATCAAACTTGAATCAAAGTAGAGCGTATCGACCAAATCAAGATACTTGAGCCAGCCGTTTTTCAACAGCGCCTTTCCCTGAAGGTGCGGGTCATTTGGAGTTCCGCTGAGCTTGAATTGGGCTGAGAAATCGCCGCCCATTTCTTCGATTGAAGGGAGCGCAAGCAGCAACAAATCAAAATTGTTCTGGCTTGCTCTCACCGTCAGATCGATCGGCCTGTCAAGCAACCGCTCCTCGACACCGTTGCGTAGCGAGAGATCGGCTGAGAATGTTCCGTTCGCTACAAGATCACCCGGCGAAGATTCAATTTTGAAGGTATCGAGAGTCACGAGATTGTTTTCATAAATCGCTGACAGGGTAGTCATGCCGACATAATGTTGGTTATAAACCATAGAATCAACCGAGGCATAAAGACTTATTATTGGATTGTTAAAGCTCCCTCTGACAGATGCTTCGCTTGTCAGGTTTCCTGAAAGCGGAATCTCTCTCTTCAACAAAGAAAGCCAGTGCTCTAAAGGGAGATAAGCGATGGATAGACGAAGATCCAATGACTCGTTAAAGTTTAGTCTGCCAGTTACAGTCAATTCGGATAACGTGTCACCTACAGTGAAGCGCCTAAAATCGAAGCCTTTGTCGTCGGCTTCGAATACAAGCGGAGAACGATTGTGAAGTGTGCGATCAAAAAGCACTGTCTGAAAGTTGTCAACCGTGATTCTTTTCTGCTGTCCTTCAAATTGAACGTTTCCTCCCGCAGAGAATGCAACCGACGGTAGGTATAAATCAAGAGAATCAAAATGAACTGAACCGGAATCAACCTCGAGCAAGCCCGAACTGCTGTCGAAAGCCAAAGCCCATAAGCTGCCGCTTGCGGTGTTGAATTGAACAGTGCCAGCAGGCGCAGTAAGCATGCGTAAGATTTTGAATTCAGATGTGAGACTATCGGTCAATAGTCCGTACACCCTGATTGAGTCTGAGCGCAGAACACCGGAAATGTTTGGATTTTTTGTCTCACCCGTAAACCAAACGTTCCCCTCAGCACGGCCGCCAATATCCTTAAGAAAAAACTTGTCCTTCCACCTCTCGAGACTTCCCAGCCTGGCATCGACACGCAAATCTATCTCATCCCGATATTCCACTTTTCCGCCTACAACAAATTCATTCTCATAGAAATTAACCTGAAATCCCTCGACAAATAAGATTGAATCGGCGGTAACCACCATATCACCACTGGTATAGTGAATCGGATAGTTGTCAAACGATGATTCGTGAATATCTACAGTTATTGAAAGCTCTAGTTCAGATGTCTTGAATGACCGGCCAGACAGTTCAATCTGGCCGTTGAGGTCAGATACAAAGCTGGACGAGATGAGTGACTGCAAATTGAAGTTGCTCACATATGCTGAAACAGAATACTCTTTGTCAGACTTCGAGAAGTCTACTTCTCCCCGTCCATCGACGGCTGTCGATCCGAGGATTGTGCCATAGACCGTATCCAGTGTGAGATGCTTGTTTGCATACCGAAAATCTATCATGAGGTTTTCCAGATCGACTTTTTGGAATTTTCCGCCGAGAGACAGTGAGCCACGAATAGATCCAGAATCGAGTTCGATATCTCCAGTAAGGTCAATTATCCCCTTGAGGTTTGCCCGGATCAAGGGAGATAGTTCGGCCAAGTTCAAATTGTTGGCATCGAGCGTCACATTCCCGCTCATCGAGCCAAGGGCAAGTGCGCCATCAAGCTTAACTCTCGACTCATTTTGGACAAGCCGCAAGTCCTTAAATACAATATTCTTCTCCGCGACCGTTAGCTTGCCTCCGGCATCGGTCAATTCAAGTCCTGGGCGATTTGATTTAAAATAGAGCTCACGGATATTTCCTGTATAGGTTCCGCCTTCTGTCAAGAGCTCGGCATTGAGATTAAGATCATAGATTGTGAGAGAATCAGCCGGATCGATCAGGGATACGAATGCATTCTTCAGACGAAAATCACTAATGACAATCGCCGGTGTTCCCTTAGGCGCTGAATCCGGCCTTTGGTTCAGAGAAGCAAGTCCGATAAAACGCCCTGAGCTGTCTCGATGTAATTCAACTATGGGTGAGTCCAGCGAAATGAGATTGAAACGGTAATCGGCATCGATCAAATTCATGATAGAATAATCTGCCGTCACACGAGGAACCTGAAGCAGCGTAAAGGAAATATCTGAATCGCTGTATCTGACGGAAAGATCATCGACAGATATCCCAGAGTAGAAATTTCCTCCGATAGAGCCCAATGATACGATAAATCGAGAGTCCTCCCCGAGCAGTTTGTTGATTTGAGAGATGGTGAGACGCTCTATGCCGCCAGCATTTATGAGATAGTATGACAGAGCGGCTATTCCAATAAATACAATACAGATTCCGACAAGCAGAACCTTGAAAAAGAGCTTCATCCTGACACCGTAAGATTCTTCAGCGTATCCTGAGCAAAAAGAAAGCCCTCGCCCGTTTCAGTACCCAGGACAGTGATAGCATCCAATACAAGGTCTGGCTGTGCGCCGAGATTGAGTGCTCCGCGGATATGTGAGACCAATTGCCTCGGACGGAAATCAACAATGAGATAGGCCATTATTGCCAGTTCGCGCTCGATAATGCTGAGGCCTGGGCGACTCAGTACCTTTCCATAACCATCATGTATCATCCACCGAAAAGCCTCAGGGGCAAAACCAGTAATTCGATGCTGGAGTTTCTCGAAATTGCCTGCATAGACCCGTTTGTACAATTCAGTCCCTTCGGTAAACCATTTTGTCGTCTCTTTGCTTGTGTATTGGTTTACCGTCGAATCGTTAGATTCTTCCGGCCATGATTCCGCAAGACTCTCGGCGGCAGTAAGCATTCGAGGAAATCCAAGAAACAAATAGGATTGCAACATTACTTCATATAACGCCGTTCGTGCTATTTTATGTTCACGCGCCGACATAACGCTTAGAGACATTGATTCTTCGTCTGAGAAGGCAATCGACGCAGCATAAAGGCAAAGCTGCAATGGTTGAAAATGCGATTGATCTGATGATGCGGGTTTTGAGCGCAGACGCTCCCTGAAGGCGTTATTATTTGCAGGACTATACATCCCAACAAGTAACGTCCGATTATCGCGGATGGCAATTGTAAACTAATCGACGATATTTAATCGCTCTTCAAGTCTGGTGATTTCAGCCTTGAGGAAATTGAGGATATTGAGAAGTGAATCTGCGGCCAATGATTCGTTTGCTGAAAAAGACTGGGCCGCGGATTGGGGTTTTATCGACTTATTCCCCACTACGACAGCTATAGTGAGAGGATGACTATTTCTGATAAGATCAATCTCGAGCGAATTCCCCGGACAGCTTTGTCTAACAATGTTATATAACTCAGCGGCCAGAGTTATCGGTCGACCATTGACGCCGATAACGATGTCACCTTTTCTTAGTCCAGCCCGCTCAGCCGGTGACTGATTACCCACACCAGTCACAACCACTCCCCGGTCAATACGAATCGAGGGCTGACCTCCTGATTTGGCCATCACCAAGGAGGATTTAATATCAAAGGCCGGAGATATCTCAACATCGGCTGATGACAGACCAATGTGGCCAGCCTGCCGGTCTCCGTGCTCTATCAGAAAACTTACAATTTTTGGGATTTGAATCGACGGGATAGCTACGGCGAGACGGTCATCCTGATCCACTCCCCCGGTTATAACACCAAGCAACCTGCCCGAAAGATCAAAAACCCCGCCGCCAGCACTTCCTGAGGTTACTGGAAGCGAAAATTGAAGACTGCCATCCTGACGAGTCCCAGCGCAAAATCCAAGTGTGGGTGAGGCCCGAAGACCATAGGCATTTCCAAGCGCGATTACCATTGAACCAGCGCAAAGCTGACGTTCCGCGATTTTGACCGGCTGGCCAATTGCCCGTTCTGGTTTGAGTACAGCGATTCTATTACAGAAATCGACCCCAACCAGCTTGGCGGCGACTTTGCGGTTCTCGAAAATAATCGTGAATCGATCATAACCATGTACGCTTGAGGCGGCAACAATGATATGACCAGACGTGTCACACACAATTCCGGATGCAATAAGACGCTGAAACGCTTTTGAGGTTGTCGCAGAAAGATTGCCAGCTTCGAATGTTTGTGCTGCTTCGACTGTAACGATAGACTGCGATAAACGGACGACCAGATCGGAAAGTCCCGATTCCAAGTTGTTCAGAGGTGATTGAGCCTGAGAGGGGCTGTATGAAAAAAAGACCGCCAGAAATAATGCGTACATTAGGTTTCGGACTGTCCAACGACTAAAATTTATCATCTTAGAATTCCGAGCCAACCCCCCGAGAATGTGAGTTCCCTGAGAAGTGGTATATCCTGTAGACCGGCTGGAGCCGGTAGGTTTTCATTATATACGGAGCCCTGGAGTTATCATATACCGAGTAGCCACCGTAACCTGATGTCAGAGACTGGCCGCTAAAGCCTGACTGTAAAATCAGCCCATTCGTCAAAGCAGACAAACGTTCGTTCTGGGCCATTGATTTATCCAGAGACCAATCCTTAGCCATATTCGGGTTGAAAGTCGGTTCGGCGGTGATATAGGCATCATTCTGGCCTAATTTGAAGCCTTCCGTAGAAGATTTCCAACCTGAGAAGGTTTCCCCACCGAAAAGTCCAACAAAAACAACTGCAACTCCGAGCGCGCTGACAGTTACGGGTACAAGCGACCGCCAGGCAAAACGCGGTGCGAGACGCGGCATATAAGCCTTTGTTCGTGTCTCAGCAAATTGTTCGTGTCCGATGCGGTTCAACAACTGGGTATTGAAGTCACGGGAGAGGTTCGTTCGAGGCAATTCCGAAACAGCATGCTTCAAGGAATTATATCTCCCCTCCTCAGCTCGGCAGGCGGAGCATGTCGAGAGATGCTCACAAACGGCCAGCTGTACGCGACCGGTCATTTCTTCGTTAGAGAAAGCTGACAGGAAGGAGCGTACTTTTCGACAGTGCATTATATTCCTCCATTCTCGGCTGTAATTTATCACGCAAAATCAGACGTGCCCGATTGACACGTGATTTGACAGTTCCCAGCGGTACCCCAAGAACCTGTGCAACCTCTTCATACGGCATTTCTTGCACATCGCGGAGAATAAAGGCGAGCCGGTATTTCTCGGGAAGACCCTTTACCGCGGTGTCAATGGCCTGCGGAAGCCGACTCGGAAGCTTCGCTTCAACGGCAAACTCCGCTTCGTTCCCTTGCATTTCATTGATATCGTAAAATTTGAATTTCTTGCGTTTGCGAAGTTCGTTTCGCGCAAGATTCAAGCAAATCGTGTAAATCCACGTGGAAAAACAATGCTGAAAATTAAATGATTGGCGATGCTGGTAAACCCGAACGAAGGTTTCCTGGACAATGTCTTCAGCCTCTTCCGTGGAGGAGAGCATGCGGCCGATGACATTCATGAGACGTTCTTTATACCGATCCACTAAACCATTAAAGGCAACCATGTCCCCGTTCTGGACGGCCCTTATAAGCGCAAAATCAATATCTTTTTCTGTTCCTTTTGACATGTCGAACCCTCTTGTAGTAGGTCTTATTCTAATCTCGTACCCGAAAAGCTCTGAGTAGTTCCAACAAAATATAGGTCTTTGAGACCTGAATGTGATTGCACACTCCATAAAGCCAAGAACTCTGATCTAAGTTATTTGATTACAACAACATAACTATTAATTATACGCCCCCACGGACTTAAATACAATAAAAATCCTAATCCAGAGAGCAATAATAATGGTGGGATTATGGTTCTATAGACGGCCCCAAGATTTGCCTTAAAATAATCAGTGGTAAGAACAAGACAAAGGTGCGTGGGCGAGAGCATCATACCAATATACCCTGACAAATAGGCTAACAGAATAGACGATGGCGAGAGTATCGGGTCATACAGAAATCCGGCCAATAGAATGTAGCCCAAACCGACAACCCCGGATGACATCGATGTCAGCAGTCCAATGGTAAAACAGACCAGAAAAATCACAAGTTCAGACGGAAGGGCGTATCTTTGCGCCAAAGCCGGAATGGAACCGACCGCCCCGGATAGATCCAGTACCATTTGAAAAGTCAGAATACCGAAGATAAGCAGGACAAGCGAATAAGAAAACCCGCTTCTGAACGAAGCTGTAGTACTCTTGCGGCTCGGGCGGTTGATAAGCAACACTGACACAATCGACACAACAAGCGCGAGCGACAAATTCACTCCAAAAACACCAAAGAGAGCCATCGCCAGTCCAATCGGCCAAATCGCTTCAAGAATCCCGACTATGGTAATGGGCAGACTTACCGGACGGTTTTTCGATGGCTCAATTTTCCGTGTGAAACATATCAGACCAAGCACGAGCATGATAATCGCCAGCGGTAATTGTAGGAGCGCAATCTGACCGATGGACATACCAGTGATGGCATGGGCCAATATAATCCCCGGATAGATTGGCCATGAAAATTCGACCATGTGACGAAACCAATAGTTGGCTGATACTTTAAACTCCGGTAAGTAATTGCCGTCGGCAAGCACATTTTCAACAAGCGGCGCAGATAGAAGCGAACCGCCGGGCATAGGCATCAGACCGACTAATGGCGGCAAGATAGTCACCGCAGTTCGTTTGCCGCCATAGAGTCCCTGACAGGCATGTGAAAGCCTCTGAAGATAACCAAGGTCTTTCAAAAGGGCGCCGAGGATAGTGACAAGAATGACAATAGCTGTCAGCAGAAGAAGATCTCCTGAGAGAACCAAAATTTTCATAGCCTGCACAAGTCGTGGAAATTCCACCTGATAGAGCAAGGCGGTCAGTACCGCGGCAAAGAGCATCGTCACACCGACTGAAAATTTGCGGTACAGGGCGTACAGGATAACGATGAAAATTACGAGAAGCTTGAGTCCATCCATCGGGACAATAAATCTCACAAAAACGCAAAGTCAATGAATCATATGAATGAACTTGACATTCGTGTGACGCGCGATAGATTTCCCCAACTATGCGAACATTTGCTCATGACAAAAATGTACAAGAGAGCCGCCCCTTGGAACTCTTTCGTCCGCTTTCACACCGGCCCGGCGCGGTGTGGCTTGACTCATCGCTGAAAATCGGCGATCGAGGGAGCCAGTCGTTTATTGCATGTAACCCAACAGCCGAATTAAGAGTTCAAAACGGTTGCGTTCTTGAAAGAAGAAAAGGGGTTTTGCGCGAAATTACAAAAGGCGGGGTAACGCAACTGCTTGATTATCTTGAAGCAATCATACGAAATTCCAAACAAACTGCCCTTGGCTTTATCAGTTACGAAGGTATGCTGCCACTGATTAACCTCACAACAAATCAGCGTGAATCTTCTTTTCCTTCGGCATGTTTTTATCTATATGATTCGGTTATGAGTTTCGAACATAGAGCACATGAAAGTTCTCAAAACAAAACAACTACACATTCCGACAATTTTTGTCATGAACATGGTGAAAAAGAGTCAATCGCAGGCGACCCGACTCAATCTCCTGCCACCCTATTGGCACACCCTAAATGGCCTGAATATGAACGCTCGGTAAAATTGCTTAAACGACATATATACGAGGGTGACATCTATCAGGCAAATTTCACCGCCGGTTTTAATATTAGGAGCAACACCGATCCTTTGACAGTCTACAATCGCCTGCGACAATTAAACCCTGCGCCGTATTCGGCTTATCTCAACTGTGGCACCTACCAGATTCTTTCTTCTTCACCGGAGCGACTGCTGAAGAAAAATGGAACACGGCTGACATCATCACCCATCAAAGGGACAATCGAGCGCGGCTCTACACTGGCAGCGCAGGAATCAAATGTCCTCACCTTATTAAGTTCAGCCAAAGACCGGGCTGAACTGCTGATGATCGTCGACCTTGTGCGCAACGATTTGGGAAAATTCGCCAAGCCCGGCACGGTGTCTGTGGACCGTCTGTACGGCTGCGAAATATATTCATCCCTTATCCACCTGGTTGCCGATATTTCATGCGAATTGCCGGACAATGTGACACTCGGTCAAATCATGACAGCCCTTGCCCCGGGGGGCTCGATTACGGGCACACCGAAAAAACGCGCGGCGGAAATACTGTTGGAAAATGAATCCGAGCCTCGCGGGGTATATACCGGGGCAATTGGATATATTTCCGCCGAAACCGCTGAATTTAATATCGCCATCCGAACTCTGACTTGCCGCAACGGCATCTATACCGCTCATGCAGGCGGCGGAATTGTCGCCGATAGCGATGCTCACTCGGAGTACGCCGAAATGATGCTCAAAGCAAAAAATCAACTCCTGGCAGTTGGAGCAACCTTGTGAAAGATTCACTTCGCGGCATAGATGTGGCCACTTCGATAAATGGAAAACTGGTGAGACATGAAAAGGCTGTCGTTTCTGTCTTCGACAACGCTCTCCTCTATGCACAGGGGTTATTTGAAACCTTTTTGGTGATTGATAATCGAATCATATTTGTCAGCGACCACTTGGAGCGTCTGTATACAGGGGCGAAAGTTATCGATCTCAAAATACCGATCAGCAAGACAACGCTGATTGAGTGGATGAATCTTACGTTGAAAGCACATCCGTCGCGAATCAAAAAACTGCGATTGACAATAACCGCTGGAGAATCTGCCCGGTGGCTCGGCACGCAGGGCGCGCCGCAAATCATTCTCAGCGCGGCGAGTCACACAATGCCTGTCAACCCGTTTACACTCTTCCTCTCAACTTTTAAGGTCGATCAGAAATCAATTTTCAGACGGATAAAAACTATTTCATACGCCATTCAGGCGACCGCTCTCGATGAGGCCAAACGACACAAGTGCGATGACGCGCTTATGCTCAACGAAAAAAAACACGCCGCCGAAGTAACATCTGCTAATTTCTTCTGGGTGAAACGCAACCGCATCTACACACCCTCGCTTGACGATGGCTGTCTTGACGGGGTGACGCGGCGGCACGTATTTAAGGCCTGTCAGAAATTGAATTTTCGTTTAATTGAGAAAAGCGGCACCCTCACAGAAATTCTCAAAGCGGATGAAATCTTCATATCGAGCTCTTTAAAACTCATTGTGGGGGTTGCTAAGCTCAAGCACAGTAATACAGTAAGTTTATTCCCGGCGGGGCCTGTGACCGATTCGTTGTCACAAGAGTTTAGGCACCTTGTCCGGCTTTAGTCAAAAAAATCTTTTGTACGGTCATTTCCTCAATTGTTTTAATTGACAAACTTTTTGCATCCTCTCTATACTCAATTATTATGAATATTAGAGAGCGAACACTGTCTTTACTTGGGGCGAGCACAATATTTTTACTCTCGCTATTCCAGTTCTCCAGCGCCCAGGAGCCATACGACAATCGTCAGCCTGCGTCTGTTAATGACGGCCGTCACACCCTTTACGACATTCCGCCCCGAACATTGGTCGACTTGCCGACCGCGGGCACTCTTCCCCGCGCCAACTTTAATATCGGTGTGCGTCTCTATCAAAATGGTGGCGGACTTGGGTATACAGATATCGGCCTCTCCAATAGATTTCAGCTTGGCATTTCATTCGGGGGCGACAATGTCCTGTCAAATAGAACGCTAAATTCAAATCCGAGAATCGGATTTAGTCTGAAATTCCGCATTGTCGATGAACTGGCCTATCTGCCCGCCATGACCGTCGGCTTCACCGACCAAGGGATGGGAAACTACAGTGACCTCTATGAGAGATATACCTTTAAGTCTCGCGGATTTTACGCTGTCGCGAGCCGCAATTTCTATTTCTTCAATTGGACGTCAGGCTGGCACCTTGGCATAAATTACTCGCTTGAGAATAAAATAGACGCTGACAAAGAAGTAAATCTCTTTGCAGGATTCGATGCCACCTTCTACGACAACATGGCTTTCCTTGTCGAATACGATGCCGCCTTCAATGATGACAACGGGACATTCTCTGAAATTTCAGGTCGGGGACGCGGCTACATGAATATGTCGCTCAAATGGCTTTTCACTGAAAATCTTGAAATTGAAATCATGGCACGCGATCTCTTTGTGAACCGACGAGAAGCAGAGACCTTCGCCCGTGAGATGCGAATCGTCTATATCGACCATTTTTAAGATGTACATTCTATCTTGATTTCTTATGGCAAACCCCGCCATAGCGGGCAGGCTTGCCTGGTGGTGTGATTTTAATCTGAACGCGCAAACCGGTACGTACCGCGCGAATAGATTAAAACTGAACTGCCCCTTTGTCCTACTCTATCTCACTGGGAGACTGACAGGATAAAGGCATAGTATTGGATAAAGAGCTAAAACCCGGCTTTGCGCCAGCGATCGACCACCGACACACAAAACGCACCGACAGTCTCGATGACTTTCAAGCGGTACTGGCGTGCCTTCTCCTCATCAAATTCAGGATATCCTTCCCCTTCTTTATAGAGAAGAATAGTGCCCGGGACAGGATATATATCCGCGCCCGCCCTGAAGGTGTAAGCGAGTTCAGGCGAGTAGGTCGATCTGCCGGCGAGGGACGGGTCGACAGCATGAACCATCGCCGTTTCATCGGTTCCTGCGTGTCCTCCGGCATGACCGAAGAATTGCTCGGTCATCTGAGCGCACAGTTCCCACCAGTGAATAACGGCCACGTTACATTTTTTGGCGTAATGAAAATCCAGTGCCGTCGATTTCAGCGCCGAATTATTGCCGCCATGTCCATTCATGATGATTATGTTTTTAAATCCGCTGTTAGCTGAAGAATCAAGAATATCTCTGATATAGAGTGAGAATGTTTCCGGTTTGATTGTTGACCCGCCAGGATAGCGCGCCAGCGAACGGGTTATTCCGTAGTTCACTGTCGGCGCAATAAGCGCGTTGAGTTGTTCGGCAATACCATCTGAAATTGTTTCGGGAATAAAATTGTCGGTTCCAAGACAGGCCGAGCCATGAGCTTCGACGGTGCCGACCGGCAGAATGAGCGTGTCTATCGAAGCGGGGACAAGTTTCTGGACTGTCAGCCAGCTTAGTTTCTGAAGCTGTCTTTCCATGTAAATTACATCCGGGCTATTATCCGCTCCATCACGGCTTCGGTCTCTCTCGCGGTTTCCTCGTCCCCTTCGAACCGGTACTGATTGATATCGCGCGCCAAAAATTCAAGCTCATCGGCGCTTTCGACAGCATACCAGATCTCAAGCTCTGACCAGGTCAGATGTTTTTGCGTAAAGGCCGCGGCCACGTCGTGGTAAACCGACGGCGACGTCCAATCCAATTCAGAGAGATTTATCTGCGCAGAGCCGGACATTCCGATAATATAATATCGGCCTTCCGGTGTAGGTCCGAAGACGGCATCGCACTCTTTGAGCATCTTGAGGGCTGTCTTCATCATTTTCGGCGTGATCGTCGGAGTACGGCTGCCAATGACAAGCACGCTGCTGTATCCCTGGCTGAAACAGTCTTTGAAAACTTTCTCAATTCGATTTCCCCATCCTTCATGCGAAAGTTCGTGGGTGGTAAATCTATCTTTAAGTCCCTGCGCTTTCGCGCCATTCAATTTCTTACAGAGGTGATCGTCGATCATGGCAATGAAGCGCTTCTGTTCCTGAAGATCGGAATGATAAAGCCGCACTTCTGTCGCGATAATACTCAGCGCATTGGCCACGGTGTCGGTAATAAAAGCCTGGTGGAGAAAATGGAGATCCTCACCTTTGATGGCGCCCAAATCCATTCGAGAACCATCCTCGGAGGGCTCCTGAACGCAGATTGCAATTACTGATCCATTCTTCTTTGAAGTCATCATTTCCATACCAGACGTTGATGGTTATTTCTGATAAGAATATAAAAAGCTACTATGATTCAGTCAAGTGTCATGAGATGTTTTTACAAATAATTCCATGGAACAATCCTCCTCAAAATATATGGCCGCCCATAAGTCACGCAGCGAACTAATGTTGGGATTCAGATAGCAGAGGCGTCACCAGTTAAAAAATATCAGGGCTTGAGATGACGCGCCAAAAGCTCGGACTTAATAAGTTGAATCAATTTATCAGGATCGATTTTGGAGGCAATCTTTTCAGCCAACCGTTCCGCGAGGTCTGCAGAAAGTTGACGGGTAAAGACAGAGATCTGGTCGGTACTGGTTATCTCTATCTTTTCTTCCCATGTCGGACCCGAGGGCGGCGCTTTGAGTGAATCCGTTTCCTGAACCACCACGCTCTCAGGTTCTGTTGATTTGAATAATTCGATTTCTTTCTTGAATTCGTCGATGAATTTTTCGACACCTGTGGTGTGCCGTGAATCATTCTGTGGAACAGGCGGCTGGGAGGTAGGCACTGGTTGGGTGATCGGCTTTGTGACAGGATTGATAATCGTGGACGTTTCCTTGATGCGGAGCTTACCCGAATCGACTACGGGCGCTGATCGGGCGTGCTTCGGCGCAACAGGCTTGGGCGGTGCCACGGTATTGTCCTGCTGCATTGAATTGACAAACCAATCATAATCCGACGGGCCATGAGAGGCTCGTTGCGGCTCCGGCGCATCAACCAATCCATATTGATCTCTCACAATTTCAATCTGGCCCGTGCCACGATCGGCGGAACGTGAAGAATTTGTCGAGCGGATTGAACTCAGATCGTTGTCTCTGATGCTCATCGAATCTATATGCTGATCAGTGTGTTCCTCGATATGGTCATATCCTATCATTTTCTCTGAAGTCTTCGGCTTTCTCGGAGTACTAGTGGATGTCCGATCCATAACCTCAGAGTCTGTCACCTCGATACTTCCTATTCCCAGCGCTTCATCAAGCGTATTGTCGTCTATATGGGGAGATTCAAAAGAGATTTTTTCGGAGGCCTTCCCACCCGAGGTTGACTGTCCAATAAATGTCTGTATTCGTGCAATGAAGTCATGTGGTTCGAGCGGCTGTGGAATTATAACCTCTGGCGGAAAGGGAAGATCGCTCGAATGCGGTGACTGAATCAGAAGCATGGGAATTGATGTCAATTTGGAATCGGCCTGCACTTTTTCGTAGAAAGGTTGCATATCGGAACCGGTGAGTCCTGAGCCAATGACAAGAATATCCGGACGCGTGAACTGAAGGACTTCCTTGGCCCGCTCGGCGGTTGCCACGGCGATAACCTCGAAGCCGTTTTGCTTCAATACTAAATCGGCGACTCTGCGGGTCGACTCAGATGCTTCTGCAAGAAGAACTTTTTTTCGCATGGGACAGGCTCAGTTTTTGGACAAATTTTTCTGTTTCGACAATTCAGATGAGGCGTCTTCGAGAAACTTACGGTCGGCCTTGCTAATATTTTCTATGCCGACTTCGTTTATTTTATCCAGTATCGTATCTACTCGTTTCATAATCTCTGACGCTTCCTGCCGCTTCTTTTCAAGCTTCGCGGATTGACGACGGTAGCGCAAGTTTTTAAATCTGCTTCCAAAAGAAGCCCAGCGCCAGTTTTCTTTCAGGTAAATGAATCCGCACACAGCTCCTCCGAGGTGAGCCATATGGGCGATATTTGATCCTCCAAAGAGAAAACTTATCAACATAAGACCTGGAATTGCCCATTTTACCTGAACCGGGAAAAGAAAATAGATATAGAGAAGGCGAGTGGGAAACATTATCCAGTAGGCAACGAGTACACCATTTATTGCTCCTGAAGCTCCGACCATGACTGCCTCTTGGCTCGGATGAACTATCAAAGTCAACAATGCTCCAGCCAGCCCAGCAAGTATATAAAACCGCCCAAATGACTTGCTACCCATCGAGTGCTCGACTTCGGTGCCGAACATCCACAGCATGAACATATTAAAGAAAATATGACCGAAGCCGCCGTGGAGGAACATATAGGTAAACGGTTGATAGAGCAGATTTGGAAAACGCTCAAAGAATACCGCCGGACTCAGTCCAAAAATCTCGCTCAGTCCGGGAATGAGTATTTGAAGGACAAAAACCGCGATGTTAAAGATTAACATCGTTTTAATGAATGGAGAGATTGCTCCCGGGCCTATGGACAGGCCGCCTTCAGGACGATATCGGTTGTTCTTCCACATATAGTTTACTCTATCGGCAGTCTGAGCATCGAGATACAGTCCCGCCCAAGTCTTCTGGTTTGTGTTTATCCTATTTTTAGACCGATTTTGACTCTCACTCAGGAGTATTTTCTTTAAGATTCATAAATCTGTTGTGACGGATCTATACATTAGCCATGACTGAGAGTCGTTTATGCATCGAGAATACTAAAAGCCAGCCGCGGACTCTATTTAGGAGTCTGCGGTCAGCTTTATTTTGGATCGTTGTAACCGATTGGAGTTAAACGAGCACCTTTTGAAGACGGGCGAGAATCTGTGCTTTTGGAAAAGCTCCGGTCATTTGATCGACAACCTCGCCGTTCTTGAAAAAGAGAAGCGACGGAATCGACATAATATTGTACTTCCCGGCTATCACATGATTGTGATCAATATCCAATTTGGCGATTTTCACCTTATCACCCAATTCGGTGGCCACTTCCTCCAGGATTGGGGCTATCATTCGGCATGGACCGCACCATGTAGCCCAGAAATCGACTATAACGGGCGTTCCTGACTGGATAACTTCCATCTCAAAGCTGTCATCAGTTATGTCTACCGGTTTTTTCATAAATACTAAATGCCTCGCTATCTACGCTAATTGTGTTTCTTTCCTATTAACTACTCTAACAATGCAAGGAAAACAAGGTTCCAGCAAGCCTTTTTCTTGTCTAGAACTCACTGAATAAACATTTCCTAGTTCCTTGCGGGCTGTTATACTGAACACAAAGGAACGATCAGGCTAATGAGACTGGTATTACAGCGAGTTATAGGATGTCAGGTATGGATCGGCGGAGAGCTTTATAGCTCTATCGCACAAGGTCTTCTAATATTATTTGGCACCAAAACGGGCGACAATGAGCTATCGTGTACCTCACTGGCTGACAAAGCAATAAACTTGCGGATATTTGAAGACAGCGAGCAAAAAATGAACCTCTCGGTTTTAGACCTACAGGCTCAAATTATGATTGTGTCGCAGTTTACGCTTTATGCCGACACCCGAAAAGGAAGACGCCCGGCCTTCACTGACGCCATGGAACCTGTTGCAGCGGCGAAACTCTATAATATCTTTGTAGAAAAGATGAAAACTTCGGGACTTGACACCCAAACCGGTCAGTTTGGCAGAAAAATGGATTTGACCTTTACAAATCATGGCCCTGTGACAATTATTCTCGACCATGATGTATGAAGAGCTTCGCCGTCTCGCCACTCTCCGCCCGGTAATCCTCGGTTCCGCTTCACCTCGCCGAGTCACTTTGCTCCAGGAAACAGGCATAGAATTCACTCAAGTTGCTCCCGAAATTGATGAATCCACCCGTGATTTGGAAGATCCGCGCAAATACGCTGTGCGTTTGGCAGAGGAAAAATCTGGCGAAGTTTTCGGGCGAATCACCACAAATGCTGTGGTAATTGGATGTGATACCATTGTTGTTCTGGCGAACAAAATACTCGGGAAACCAGTTACAAAAGCTGATGCGTTTCACACCCTGATGGCTCTATCGGGACAATCTCACACTGTCGTTTCGGCCCTAAGCTTAGCCGCCGACGGTATTCCTCTCATGAGCGGTTACGATACCACCGAAGTCCGGTTTCATATACTTGATAACGACAGAGTGTGGGAGTATGTGGCAACAGGCGAGCCCATGGATAAAGCTGGGGCATACGGAATTCAAGGGATGGGGACGTTTTTAGTTGACAGAATCGAGGGGAATCTTGATACTGTCATTGGTCTACCCCGTGTTCTGCTCAATCGTCTGGCGGGGGAAGTACTTCTCAAAATTGGGTGATAGAATGATGCGACATGAATGAATTATATGGAAAAATCGGCAATCTTCTCAAGCAGGAGCGACTCCATCGCAAACTTGAGTTGTCCACGATTTCTAATGAACTGAAAATCAGCGAGACGAATCTCGGCTATGTCGAAGACGGCTCGGCGAGTAAACTACCTGCCGAACTGTACTTCATGCTCTTTGCGAAATCATACGCGACCTACCTTGGTATCGACTACACCCGTACTGTCGATGCCATCCGCGAGGAGATTGGCGAACGAGAGGCCGCAGAAGACGCCGAGCGCGCAGCAAACGCCCCGCCTCCTGCGCCCCCCGAAAGATCAAAGAAGTCGAGATTCCAAAAGATCGAGGAGAATATTATTGAACCAGCGAAGAAAAGCAGTTGGGTGCTGATTCTCATTTTTATCGTGTTAGGTATACTAGGGCTTGCATTGTTCCGTTCGGTGACGGATAAAACAGAGGCCTCGAATGGCAGCTCTGTCAGCCCCGGGGTTAGATCTTCGTCAAATGCGGGCAATTCAAACGAACAGAATTTCAATCCCCCCTTGGATTCAATAAGCGGACTCACCCTCAGCATCATGACTCGTGTGCAGTCCTCAGCGATGATTCTGGCCGACGGTGACACGGTCATAAACGGGGACCTTGTGATTGGCAAAGACTATCAGATTGATGCCGAGGAGGTGTTAATAATCAGTATTGGAATACCGGAGGCTGTGGATATTCGTCTCAACGGGAAAAAAGCTGATCTGAGCGATCCAGGCACGCGTAGGGCGACCCGGGTCGAAGTCAATCGAAGCAATTATACATCCTTCCTCATGCCCGAGGAGATTTCTCAATCCCAAAGTGATACGATGCTTGGACGAGCGGGCGACACACTACTCCAAAGCGGCGTACAAGGAGCAGGGAGATAAATGAAAAAGCCTATATTCAACATCAGGAAAATTGTGGCCGATTTTTATCTGCGACGTTTCCGCAAGCAAATGCAGCCAACCAGCCGCTCCTTTCCGGGCGATCTCATGGTCACAAAACATATTCTTGTTTGTCTTCCTCCAGGGTTGCGCGAGCTGACTCTTGTAAAGCAATTCCTTCCTCAACTGGCAAGTCTCTTTAAGACCGCCGACATCACACTCCTCGCTGTGCCCGGGGTACAGGTGACGGACATTTATCCACGGAAGGGATTCCACTTGCTCACCCCTGCTATGGACCAACTGACCTGGGCTGGACTTCCGAAGCCGACTTTTTTGAAATCACTCCAGGAGTACAAATTTGACCTTGTGATGGACTTGAGTCTGGAACAAACGAACTTTACATCCACGGTTCTCCTCCATTTCCCAAACGCCGTTCGTATCGGACGAGGAAATCATATCGGAGAGCCATTTTACAACCTCGAAATCAAATCGAAATATCTTCGCGATGAACGGAATATTTATCGTTCGCTGCTTGAAACGTTGGCGGCCATTATGAATCGGACTCTCGATGGCTCTCCTGTGGCAACCAACGGCTGAAGAAAGGGACCATGTACCTAAAGCAATTAGAAATACTCGGCTTTAAATCATTTCCAAATAAAACTGTCGTGAAGTTTTCTGAGGGTGTGACTGCTATTGTCGGCCCGAACGGGTGTGGAAAAACCAATATCCTCGATGCCCTTCGCTGGGTGCTGGGCGAGCAGAGACCGACTTTGTTGCGGGGTGGCAAGATGGAAGAGGTTATTTTCAATGGCACACGTGAAATGAAGCCGTTGGGCATGGCCGAAGTCACGCTTACCGTTGTCAATGATCGCGGGGTTTTGCCAACTGAATACCACGAGGTTCAGATTACCCGCCGGCTTTTCAGAAGCGACGAATCCGAATATCTGCTGAATAAGATTCCCTGCCGTCTGAAAGATATCACCGAGCTTTTTGTCGATACGGGGATGGGCGCGCACTCGTATTCGGTAATTCAACAGGATATGATCGAATCAGTCATTTCGGATAAAGCCGAGGAACGTCGCTTCCTGTTCGAGGAGGCGGCCGGTATCACCAAATACAAACATCGCAAACGCGCCGCTTTGAGAAAGCTCGAAGCAACCGAAAATGATTTTCTTCGTCTGAAAGATATTCATTCAGAAGTCAAGACTCGCGTGAATTCGCTCCATCGCCAGCAGAAAAAGGCCGAGCGATACAGCGAAGTTCGCAACGAAATAAAGGATTGGGAGCTGTACTTCGCCACTCAGCGAGTGCACTCTCTTGACAAGGAAAAGCGCGAGCTAAAAGGCTCTTCCAAACAACTCTCCGATCAAAAGCTGGGCAGGGCCACTGCTCTGGACAGCGCCGCAGCGAGTCTTGGGGGGGATCGGCAGTCATTGAGCGAGATTGAGCGACAATTGACCGAGGTCGGACAATTTATCTACTCGGCATCTGAGTCAGCCCACTCGCTTGAACAGAGGATTGCGGTGCTTCGCACCCGTACCGCCCACGCCAATGAGATAATTGAGAAGAATACAGCTGATATCAATACTGCTGCCGTGAGAGTTGCCACCCTCTCTGATCAGCTTGCTGTCTCGGATACCGAATTGGCGACTCAATCAGAGGAAGTCACAATTCTTGCCGCTCAGTTGGCCGAGGCCGAGACAAGTCAAGCCGAATCCGACCGACGGATGCACAGCGCCCGTTCGAGCAAAGAAACAGACAACCAGCAGTTAATTGAACTCGAAGGAAAATTATCCTCCGGCAAGACCGAAGAAAGCTCGCTCAAAGAACAGGAAGATGAACTAAAACGGCTTGCCTCCGAATTGACCGCGCGTCTTGCTGAGGGAAATCCGCTTCGTCAGGACATTCTGTCCCATGTCGATCAGGATCAGAAAAGACTGAACGAACTCCAGAGTCAACGCGCCGAAATTGAGCAGACCCAAACTTTTCTGACTGAAACGATGGAACGGCTTGTCGAACATGGAAACGAGCTTACAATGGAGGCGTCCAACCTTACAGCTTCGCTTGAGGCATGCCAGGCCCGTAGGACACTTCTTGAGGAGATGATGCTCCATTATGAGGGGTATGAATCAGGCTTGGTCGTTGCGATGCAAAACCGAGGCCGCTGGCCGGCTATCGCGGGCACTGTCGCCGAACATTTTGTGCCGGTCGCGGGAATGGACGTCGCTCTTGAGACTGCATTGGGAGAGATTTCGCAGTTTCTTATCTGTCAGGAGAAGTCCGCTGCCGAAGCAATTATTTCATTTTTGAAAACTGAAAAAAAGGGGAAGATCGGCATTCTGGTTCCCAATACAGGCGTTATCAACTCGGCGGTGAAACGTCCAGAAATCCACGTCGATGGCGTGATTGGCTGGCTTGATAGTTTTGTTACCGCTCCGGACTATCTCAAGACCCTAAAAGACGCCGTACTCTCTCGCATACTTGTGTTCCGCGAAGGAACCAATCCCGAAAGCATTCTTCCCCATCTCCCCTACGGATTTACAGCCGTCTCGACCGACGGCATCCTCTATGGCAACAATCTTATCACCGGCGGCTCCGACGATCATTTCCCTCTTTTTCGCCGTCGTGAAAAGGTTCAGGAGCAGGAAGAGTTCATCACTCAGTTCACCAGCCAGCTTGCTGATATTCGTGAGAAAAAGAATCGCGAGGCAGTTACCCTCGCCGGAGCTCGCGCCCAGTCTGGGACATTGACGGCTGACAATGAATCAATCCAGGAAGAAATAGACGCCGTCCAGCATAAACTCAATGAACATGGTTTTGAACAGAGATCATTGACCGCTGAAGTCGAACGCCTCGAGAAAGAATTAGTAGGTGTCAAAGACAAATTGACACGGATTCAAAACCGTCAATATTCGCTCGGATTGGACTTCACTCAGTTATCCGATCAAAAGGATAATCTTCTTCAAAATATTAAGATGGCCGGCACTCGTCTCGAGGATGTCGAAAAGGCCGCAAGCGATGCTTTGGAGCGTGTGGCTAAACTTCAGGTACTTCATATCGAAGCCAAAAGTCGTCTACAACAGACCGAAAGCCGCATGAAACATGTTCAGGAAATCAAAACCGAACTCGAGCAAACCCGTTTGGTCAAAGAGCGGGAAATTGCCCAATTGCTCGAAGAGATTGCTGTCGGCACAAAGACGAACACGGAGCTTGAAACCGAACTGAAAGCATCCTTTGAGCACCGCGAGGCGTATACAGCAAAACAGAACGAGTACCGTCAGCAGCAGAGCAGTTTTGCCGAACGTTTGTCAACTCAGGAGCGTACAATTCGCAACCTTCGCGAGGAACAGGATACGCTTGGCGAACAGCTTCATCAGATTGAGATCCGTCTTAACACAAATGAATCTGAGACTCGAGGCATCACCGAAAAACTTCGCGATGACTACTATATTGACATTAGAACCATCGAGTCTCGCCGGCCCGAAAGTGAACTGACCGATGAAACCGCCAAAGCAAATCTTGTCGATCTCAAAGAAAAACTCAAAAGCTTCGGCGCGGTTAACCTGCTTGCGCTGGATGAATATCAGGAAGCAAGCGAGCGCGAGAAATTCCTCGATGAACAGATAAGGGATTTAACAACAGCCAAAAACAACCTTCAGACTACAATCACTAAGATCAATCAGACAGCCAAGCAGTTGTTCAATGAGACGCTCGATAAGGTTCAGGTAAACTTCCGTGCCCTGTTTGTTGAATTGTTCAACGGCGGCGAGGCTGAGATTCGGCTTGAGAATCCCGAAGACCCGCTTGAATCCAATATCGAAATTATCGCGCGTCCTCACGGCAAAAAACTTCTGCCCATTACCATGATGTCCGGCGGCGAACGGGCGTTGACGGCGATATCTCTGCTCTTCTCACTCTATCTAGTTAAGCCGTCGCCGTTCTGTATTCTCGATGAAATCGATGCCCCGCTTGATGATGCCAACTGCCGCCGCTTCCTGACTATCATCCGCAAATTCTCATCGCAGACGCAATTTATTACCATCACACACAACAAAATAACGATGGAAACCGCGGACAACCTCTACGGCATCACTATGGAACAACCCGGTGTGTCCAAGCTTGTCGCAGTAAAATTCGCCGAGACAGAATCAGAAGATGGCCAACCAAACACTGTGCGGACTGTGATTGAATCTGACCCTCAGAACTTTGAAAACAGGTTATGGAAGCGTACCCGATCTGTAGCCGACGACAATGGCGAACCGGTTCCTGAATCGATCCAAGATCGGCTCAAGCCGAGCGTGAAGACTCCATCCGGCGATCACGAATCGTAGACCATAAGCGGCTCTAATGTTTAATCCCTTTGAGAAACTGAAAAAGTCATTGTCTAAAACTAAGGAATCCATCCTTGGCAAAATTTCTGAAGTCATCTTGCGCCGTAAAATAGACGATGAATTGCTCGATGAGATCGAAGAAATTCTTATCCAAGCCGATGTCGGTTTTCAGGCCACCAACAGGCTTATCGACAAACTAAAGATCAGCGCCAGGCAGAAAAAGATCACCGAGGGTGATGAGCTGATGGCGCTGTTGAAAGAGGAAATCACCCTAATCCTGTCTCGCAAAGACGCTCAGCTTGCCAGAAAATCCGATAGTAAGCCGGTCATTTGGCTCATCACCGGTGTCAACGGCGTTGGCAAAACAACCACTATTGGCAAACTCGCAACTCTCTTCTCATGCGAAGGTAAAAAAGTTATGATCGGAGCCTGTGATACTTTCCGAGCCGCCGCCATCGACCAGATAGCAATTTGGGCTGAGCGGAGCGGCGTCGAAATGATTCGTTCCGAAGAACGCGCGGATCCATCCTCCGTGGCCTTCGATGCGGCATCGGCGGCTAGGGCACGTGGAACAGATATTCTACTCATCGACACTGCCGGACGGCTTCACACCAAAAGCAATCTGATGGATGAACTGAAAAAGATTAAACGGGTGATTGAAAAAGCCGCCCCCGACGCCACTATTCTTTCAAAACTTATTGTCGACGGAACCGCCGGACAGAATGTTCTGCAACAAGTGAAAGTATTCACGGAGGCCGTCGGGTGTGACGGACTTATCATCACCAAACTTGATGGGACAGCAAAAGGGGGCGTGGTTATAGCCATTGCCGAGGAATTAGGCGTGCCGGTCGATTTCGTCGGGCTGGGTGAGGGGATCCATGACATCCAGCGCTTTGACTCCAAACAATTTGCCGAAGCCCTTTTCGCCTCATGATTGAATTTTCTTTATTGACGCCCTCACGCGAGGCAATGATTGATATCACTTTGCAGGTAGAGAACGCAATCGAAGACGCTGCATTCACCGACGGCGTAGTCGTTTGTTTTGTTCCCCACACGACCTCCGCGGTCACAATCAACGAAGACAGCGATCCCGACGTTAAACGGGATATTCTGCACAAACTGAAACGAGAGTTTCCTCAGCAGGACGGCTACCAACACAGCGAAGGAAACTCTGATGCGCATATCAAGACGGCGCTTGTGGGTTCATCGGCCACAGTCATCGTTGAAAGTGGAAAACTCATCCTTGGCCAGTGGCAAGGGATTTACTTCTGCGAATTCGATGGACCAAGAACGAGGCGTGTTATTCTCAAGCTGCTTAAGGCATGAAGTCATGCTAAAAGTTTCAATAATTGCTGTGGGCCGGGACAAAGATCCTTGGATAACCGAGGGTATCGAACATTACAAGACGCTTCTGCTAAAATACGCTGCTCTTTCAATTACAATTTTGCCTTCTGTCAAGAATGCCTCTGCCTTGCCTGTGCCTGAACTGAAGCGGCAGGAAGGCGAACTGTTTTCCAAGGAAATGTCACGGGGCGGTTATACGATTGCATTGAGCGATTCAGGCAAACCCGTCGACTCGCTGGCTTTCGCAGATATGCTTAGGCGGCTGTCCATCGAGAGCGGCGGGAGAGTCAATTTTCTTATCGGCGGGGCATATGGCCTTGACGACAAGATTCTCACCTCGGCAAATTCCGTCCTTTCCCTCTCTCCCCTTACCATGTCTCATCAGGTGGTTCGTCTGGTTCTGCTTGAACAACTTTATCGTGGCTTTACCATTCTTGCCGGTACTGCCTACCACAAATAGCAGATATAAAAAAAGGCGCCCTGCGATTGCGGATGCAGGGCGCCTTAGAGGAAAGATAAGAGGGGATTGCTTACTTCAATAGTATCATTTTCATTGTCTTCAAGAAGCTTGCCGCCTCCAGACGGTAGAGATACATGCCAGATGCGCTCGTTTCACCTTGTTCGGTTCTACCATCCCAGACGACATTCGTTGAGCCAGCTTCGTCACTTCCGGTATATTGTCTCACAAGCGCGCCTCTGATATTATATATGCTCAGCTTCCACACGCCGGATACGGGCAGACTGAATGAGATTGTAGTCGTCGGATTGAACGGATTCGGATAGTTCTGTTGGAGCGTGTAGCTTTCCGGAACAGCTCCAGCGGTCTTACCTGTGACGTATGGCCGTCCATGATAATCGGCTATGTCTACCTTGTCCAGCCGTACATCTGCCTCGCCAGCGTAGTTGATTTTGAGAAGATCATGCTTGCCAGCTTCGATTCGTGCTGTTCCAATATTCCAGACAAGTATTCGCAACTGGCCGTTCTCTACTCCGTACATGAGGTCCATCTGCGAGGACGCATCGGTCAACTGCACAGATTCTATCACCATGTTCTCTGAAAGTGCGTAGACAAAATAGGCCCCGCCGACATCCCCGACTGTTTCGGTTGAAACTGTCATTTGCCCATTGCTTGTTTCGGTTTCTACCGATGCGTTTTCAGCATACGGATCTGTCTTGGGCACCGGATCGGCATCGCCGACAATAACGCGAATGAGGTATGTCAAATCAGAAACAGTAAGCGTGGAACCATCAGCATTGACATCGGTCGCGGCAATCTGTCCGGGGACGCTAAGAGTGAAAACGCCGAGCCCGTGGATGAAGTAATTTGAGAAGAGCACGGCATCGGCTATCTCATACGCGAGATTATTAAGGTTGACATCGCCGCGAGCATCAATCGAATCCGGATGAATAATACAAACTCCGCCGTTGATAAACTCAATACACCGCCGCGGAGGCGTCTTGCCAGCGCCGGTAAAGCAGTTGTCTGGCGCTCCAAGACCGAACAGTCGATTACTTTCAGGGAAAACGGTATCATTGAATTCGTCCCACAGCAGAATGCCGCCCGGATTGTAGATTCGGCTATCGACATACAGAGTGCTTCCCGTTGGGTCGGAGACACTATTGTCAGCGCAGCTAAACCATACAAAGGAAACCGGAACGAATTGATCTCCGAGGTTCTGATTGTTGGCAATCTGGAATTCAATGAATACAAGCGCGCCATTGGGCGAGAAGGCCGACAGGGGTGGGTGTTTGGCTCCGTTATTAATATCCGCTATTCCCACAAACCGTATAAGTCCCGAGGGACACGATGAGCCGCAACCTGCGCTCTTAAGATTCCATGTGAAATACTCCCAATCCTTAATTGCGGTTCCAACTGTTGAGGCTCCAACGAAACTGAGCACCGAGGCATCGAAACTCAACAGAAGCTCAAAACCGCCGATGGGCTGATTTGATTCGATATTAAGAGCTATTTTCTTGCGCACGCCCACAGGTGAACATTCACCGTAGTCAAATGAGAAGCGGACACAAACATCGCAATCATCTTTAGGCAAAATCGTTACAGACACGGTGTCTTTCGTCACATTGCAGCCGTCGGTAGCTTGAACACAGAAGGTATAGATGCCGGTCGTGTCTGGAACAAAACATATTTTGCCACTATCTGAGCCGCTGAGGACCAGCGAGCCTATGCCGCATGTTTTGCTCAATGTCACGGCGCTACGGCTGTCATCGCCATATATTCCATCGACGCAGATTGGAGTCGAATCCTCGGGACAGCGTTCGAAACTAAGTCCAGAGGGGACGGTTAGCGAAGGGCCTCATCCTTGCGGACGGTCACCGAAGTTTCGCAGGTGTCTACTCCGCAGACGCCTGTTCCGATGATTTTTATTGCGAATGTCCCTACAGCTGATATCGGCAGGCAGACCGTTCCGGCCGAGTATGTTCCAAACGGTTTGACCGTAACACTGACTCCTGTTCCTGTGACAGTCACTGGGAAGCACAGCGTCGTCGGCGAAGCAATGCAGAGAAGCGTATCAATTGCTCCGGGACAGGAAATAACCGGCTTTTGGTTCAGTGTGACTTGAAGATTGAAGTCGCACGTATCAGTGCCGCATGGGGCGGATGCGATAATCTTAATCGGAAAGGTGCCGCTCTTGTCAGCATACACACAGATCGTGCCGGTTGATGGATTGTACGTTCCAGCTGGGAGAATTGTGACAATGGCATTTGCGGGTGTTATGGGCGCAATGATACAGATCGTGTCTGGTTTGCAAAGCGATGCGAACTGGAGATTATCGGGACATGTGATAACAGCCGAGGCGCCTTTGTTGATAGTCACTTTGATCGTGTCTTTGCCGCTTGCTCCGCAGGAGTCGGTGGCAGTCACAATTAGGGTGAATGTCCCGAATGTGGTTGGGGTAAAGCAAAGCTGGCTGCCCTGAATTGTCCCAAGTGTGGTCGTTATCGTTCGAATATTACTATTGAAATCTTGAATAGTCAAAGGCACACAAATCTGGTTCAAAGTACAGACCGTCAAAGCACTGTCTTTGCCAAGGGTCACAATCGGAGCCCTATTAATTGTAGCTGAGATCGTAAACGCGCAGGTATCTGCTCCGCATTCACCGCTGGCGATGACTTGTATGGATCGACTGCCACTCACGATAAAGGGCACACAGACGTTATTGCCCTCGATATACGCACCGGCGCTGGCGGTGATATTTGTTACTGATCCTAAAACGGTCAATGGATAACAGAGCGTATCGGAACCACAAAGAAAGACATTCTGGTTACCCGGACAAACAATCTCGATTTTAGGTTCGATAACCATGGGGACTCTTACAATACAGGTATCACTGTTGCACTGCGCTGAGGCAATGACCTTGAGTGTATATACACCGCTGGTGTCTGCGCTGAAACAGAGCTGGTTGCTCTCCCATGTTCCGCTTTCGACCGTCACGGAGTAATTCACTCCAGTCACAGATAGCGGAACACAGACAAGACCGGGTTTGCAGAGCGTGTCTTCTTTGAAGGGATTGGCTGGGCAGAGAATTTCCGCAAAATTGCCTGTGGTAATGTCAACACAAATTTCAAGCGTGTCACTCGTCCCACATTTATCGTTCGCGTATACCATGACACAATACTCGCCGGAGCTGTTCGGCGTGAAGCAGACTGTGCCCTGAGTAGCGTTATACACGCCCCCGGTTACCGTGACTGAACCGAGATTACTATCGGAATCGGCAATTGAAACCGGCAGACAAATCTGAGTTGGCTGGCACTGATTATATACCGTGTCAACCGGCGTGTAGCTGATTGTCGGCGGTTTGTTTCCTTCAACACGAACAACCATTTTGTCATCGTCATATAATTCGCATGAGTCGGTCGCCTTGACCGTTATCGTGTATGTACCGACAGTATTGGGTGTGAAACAAACAATCTTAGATTGTGCGTTATAAACTGCGCCAACAACCGTAATATTTTTAAGATTCTTATCAATATCCTGAATTCCGACCGGCAAACAAATTTGTGTCGGAGCACACTGGACAACAGTCGTGTCCTGGGGCAGAATGACCAGCGGTTTGGCATTGGTCATCAGATTGACAGTAAAGCTGCACGTAAATGTCTGTCCGCATGCTGATTTGGCGTTGACACGTATTCTATTTTGGATACAGCACGAGGAGTAGAAGCAGACTTTCTGTCCTATCGGATCCCACCAGACACCAGTTCCTGACACTGTGACAGTTGCATCGTCAGGGATTCCGCCCACTGGGAAGCAGAGCGTATCAGGCTCGCACAAGAACAACGCTGTGTCCTTCGGGCAGATAAGCGCAATTCCCTGATCGGTTCTGATTCGTAACGTTGCCCGATGCTCAGCGATCGCTCCGCATGAGTCTGTAGCAGTAATAATGAACTGATATGACCCGCTGTCATACGGGACAAAGCAGATTGTGCCATTTTTAATCGTGCCGCGATTTACCGTCACCGAAGCCAGATTGCCATCGATGTCGAGAACGCTGAGCGGGAGGCATATTTCACGTGGTTTGCAGAGGTATAGCAAAGTATCTTTGAAAGCGCTAATCGAGGGCGGAGTATTCTTTTCAACGTCTATTCTAATTGAATCAACCGACGACTGGCCGCACGTGTCGGTGGCAGTCACAATAATCGTGTAGATTCCCGAAGTATCTGCTATAAAACAAACCGTATTCTTTACCGCGCTGTAGACCCCAAAATTGGAGGTGACAGTGCCGAGGTTGTCATCTGAGACATTTACTGGCACACAAATCTCGCTGGATACAGCGCACAAGAACTCTTTGAAATCAGCGCCAAGGCCAACAGTCGGAGGGGTATTGACAGTGACAGTCACAAGCGAGGTATCGGTTGAAGAGTTACCGCATGAGTCGATGACTGAGACGATTATCGTATATAATCCGGTTGTGTCAAATGTCGCGCAGACTGATTTAAGGGTCGAGTCGTAGCGGCCAAAGTTGACTGTAATTTGAGCAAGGTCATAGTCACTCTGACTTATATCAACCGGGACACACAGCTCTCCGAACTGGCAGAGCGCAAATGACAGCGATGGCGGCAAGTCGACAACAGGCGGCTTGCTGCGGGTAACTGTGATTGAAGAATAGCAGGTATCGGCGTCGGTTTCGTTTGAGGCGATTATCCGAACCAAATATGTTCCGGCGGTGTCAACAGGAATGCAAACCTGACCGTCAGCGTACACGCCTGCCGGAGAAACGGCAACATTGGTCGCACTACCAGATACTGTTACCGGCAAACAGAGCGTATCCTGTTCGGTCAAACAGAGCACTGTGTCTGTGGTCCCGATACACACCACAGTCGGCGGGAAATATTCGCCGACTTCGATAGTGAGGTCACATGAGTCAACATCGCATTTACTTGAAGCAATCACTTGGTAGGAATGCGCTCCATATGAAGTCACATACACAACAACCTCGCTGGTGTTCTGGTCATAGTAACCCGAACCGTCGGGCTGGATTATCACACCCACTCCTTCAGGCGTAATGGTGAGCGGGACACGAATCGAATCAGGAACTATCACCGAGACAAGGATTGTTGAGTTCGGGCAGTTGATTTCAACTGAATCTCCCTGATTCACGGAAATTAAGAAGGTATCGACTGCGCGCTCGCCGCAGGAATCGACGGCCGAGAGAATAATTTGATAGTCGCCGAATGCCGACGGAGTAAAGCAGATGACTGAATCATCGACCACGCCGAGTGTCGACCGAATTTCACGGATATTATTTTCGGCATCGACTGCTTTGATAGGCAGGCATATTGTACTCAGGACGCAAGCGACAAGACTTGTATCTTCAGGTCCCATCAACACTGGCGGGGTATTGATTGCGGCATTCACAGTGAAAAAACAGCTGTCAATATTACAGTTGCCTTCAACAATAACTTTGACCACATACGAGCCAGTCTGATTGACCGTCAATTTGATAAGTCCCCCCTCTAATATAGCATTGGGCGGGGTAATGGTAATCTTGGTGGGATTGCCGGTAATCGAATAGCGGAAGGTGAAGACGGCCGGTGACTGACAGGCAACCAAGGTGGTATCCCCGGTCGGACAGGTTATGTTAACTGAATCTGAAATCGCGATTGCAATCTCGATTAAACAAGTATCGGTGTTGCATCCTGATGTCGCTATCAGGTCAAAAGCATAGAATCCGCTTGTGTCGGCATCAAAACAGAGGGTGTCGTTTTCCCAGACGCCAAAGCCGGAAATGACATCAAACGTTTCGCCTGTTATTGGTATCGGCAGACAGATTTGGCTCGGAGCGCAAAAACTGAGCGAGTCCAGTTTCGGACAGGCTATCGAGACACCATCCCCTTGATTGATAGTAACAGTCAGAGTGTCGGTATCTGTTTTGCCGCATGAATCGATCGCAGTGACAACAATATTGTATGTGCCATAAGCTTCTGGGGTAAAGCATATCTTGTATTCCGGTGTCGTTGATACAGTCGGCTGGCCGTCTTCATTCAGTACCTGTGCGGCAAGATTTTCGATTGCAACTTTTCCAACTGAGCCGATAGACGTTGTGAGTTCTTTCAGGTTACCATCAACATCAAAGACATCAACTGGGAAGCAGAGTTTATCGAGCGCACAAAGGGTAAACGTGGTGTCGTCAACTTTGACACTTGGCGGCGTATTGAGTTTGGTACCGACTGTAAACGAGCAGGTGTCTGAGCCGCATTCGCCTGCGGCGATGACAGTAATAATTTTTGTGCCGGTCACTGTGAGCGGAACGCAGAGGTTCGCTCCATCAATGTAACCTCCGCCAAGAACTGTCAGGTAGGTCATCGGAACCGATGTCTCGATCGGGAAACAAAGCGTATCGCTAAAACAAAGATTTACCGCAGTATCGCCTGGGCATCTCACGAAAACCGATGGCTCAATCATCACGGGATAAGTAAACTGGCAGGTGTCACTGTTGCATGAACCGGATGCAATAACCGTGAAGCTGTATTCACCGGTTGTGTCAGCGTAAAAGCATATCTCACCATCTTTATATATTCCGCCGGTGACGGAAATCGACGAATAATCACCTGTTACGGCAAGCGGGATACAAACAGAGTCCGGCCCGCAGAGCAATGCCGGAATAACGGTCGTCACGGAGCCACGTGAACGACCAGGAGTGCCTATCACAGGGCAGGCAATCTCAACCGAGTCGCCCGCGGTAACTGTGAAACAGATGTCTGCTGAATCGGCAATACCGCAACTGTCATAGGCAACCATCTGGAGGCAAAACTGTCCGATGCCCGGTGGGTTGAAACAGACTGTTTTGTTGATTGCATTATACACACCGCCGTTCGAGACGGTAATGTTTTGGATATTTTTGTCATTATCGGAAACATTTACCGGCAAACAAATCTGAGTGAGATTACATTGCTCAAAAATGCTGTCTGTCGGGGTATACGTGATAACTGGTGGGAAGTTGATTCGCACTGTCGCGCGGATAAAATCGGAGTCGCCCAGGCCGCACGAGTCGGTAGCCGTTACTTTGATAATATAGACTCCGGCAGTATCGGGAGCAAAACAGATTGTTTTGCTGTATGCGTCGTATGTTCCGCCTTCCACCACAATGGAAGATATATTTTTGTCCAAATCAGAAATACCGGCCGGGAGACAGATTTCCTTGGCGTCGCAAAGTTGATACGCGCCGTCCTGAGGCAGAATCACCAGCGGTTTGCTGTTAGTCATCAGATTGACGGTGAAGCTGAATGTGCGCTTTCCGCATGGTGTCGTCACATCGACATAAATCTTGTTCTGGATACAGCATGATGAGTAGAAGCAGACTGTTTGGGTTGCCGGATTGTACCAGACACCAGTACCGCGAACTTTAATTGTCGCATTGGCGGGTATATTTTTTATCGGGAAACAAAGGGTATCCGCTTCGCAGAGGAAAATCGAGGTGTCTTTCGGGACGACCACATTCATTCCTTGATCAGTTGTGACTTTGACCTTGGCCGTATCTATAACTTTATTGCCACAGGAATCGATCACAGTTAAAATAAGCGTGTATGTCCCGCTGTCGTAGGGAACAAAGCAGTACATGCCGTCTTTGAATTTCCCCTGATTGATCGTCACCGACGCAATATCATTGTCAGCATCTATGATCGAAGGATTAAGGCAGATATATTGCGGCGAACAGATATAGAGGGTCGTATCATTGAAGCCGCTGACAGTCGGCGGGTGGTTGAGACCGATGGTTATATTGACCGTATCTACTGCAGCGATATTGCAATCGTCGACAACTCTTACTACAAGAACGTAGAGGCCGGATGAATCGGGTATAAAACAGACCTGTTTGGTGTTAGGATTATAAAGCCCAAAAGTGGTCGTGACAGATTTAATATTCTCGTCAACTATGCCGGTGTTTATGCAAATTTCGGACAGGAGTCCACAGGTGTCTTTGGTGAAATCAGGTCCAAGACTCAATGTCGGCGGCTTGTTGACAGTGACCGTGACTTTGGTTGTGTCTTGATCGCTCACTTCGCAACTGTCGGTAGCAGTGAGGATGATCGTGTAGACGCCATTCGTGTCGGCATCGAAACAGATTCGATCGCTGTTGTTATCGAATATACCAAAATTTGAAGTAATAGTCTGGATGTTGAGATCAAGATCATCGGCGGTGGCAGAAAAACAGATTTTTTCAGCGGTACAGCTTGCGACGGTGAAATCGTTGGCCATAGTAATATACGGCGCGCGGTTTTTCTTGACGGTAACTAAGACGGTATCTTTGTCGGTTACACCGCATGAGTCAGTGGCGGTGATGATAATTTGGTACACACCGGCTGTGTCCCCTAAAAAGCAGACCTCAAATTTGGTCTGTGGGAATAAAATAGGAGCAGCCTGTGGCTTGAAACTTCCGATGTTCGATTCAACAATTCTACCTCTGATATCACTTGGTGAATCAAACACGAAGAATTCAAAGCATATCGAATCTGATTCGCATAAGAACGTGGTGGTGTCGTTTGGCAAAACTATCCTGGGTGGCTTGTTTATTGCCACTTCCTGACTTAATGTGAGCGAATCACTCGCGCCACAGGAATCGGTTGCAACGATCAAGGTCGTATATAATCCGCTTGTATCAGCGTAGAAGGTCCAGTTTCCCGTCTGAGCATTCCATGTCCCATATGATGAGATAACCGACACTTGATCGCCATTTATATGACAATCCTTGAGAACAGTAATATTTTCTGACGAGCAAAGGTTAAGAGTTTTACTGTTGGCGGTATCGCCACAGACAAATCCTGTAAATGTACTCTTTCCGACCGTGACCCGTGTCTCGCAGGTATCAGCGCCGCACTCATTGCTGCCTATCAACTTAATAACATAGACACCGCTCGTGTCAGCCGTAAAGCAGACTGTGCCATCGACAAGCGTTCCCAGCGACACGGTCGTATGCTCAAAATCGGATCCGAAACCGGGGAGGCAAACTTTTGTTCCTTCGCAAAGCATCAGCGAGGTATCGCCGGGGCAGTCAACCTTCCCTTTCGGATTGACAACTATCGTGTCGAATACCTGTGCGATAGCGCTTCCGCATGTATCGCTCACACTAACTAAAAAAGTATAAACGCCACTTGCTGTTGGTGTGTACGCAATCAAACCGGTCGATGAGTTGATCGAGCCGGGACCTGAGAGCAATTCATAGGTCAGAACATCATTGTCAGCATCGGTCGCAATAACCTGAAGGGTTCTTTTTATCTCATCAGAACAGAAACTACCCGAAAAGTATTGGTCTTTGATGCTCGGAAGTTCGCCTTTGTTTACCGTCACTCTGGTTTCACAGGTATCCGCGCCGCATTTGTCGGTTCCGATAACTTTGATAACATAGACGCCGGATGTATCAGCCGTAAAACAGAGCGTCTCATTGACAATTGTGCCATGTGATACAGTCGTCTCATCGAAGGTCGACGAAAAACCATAGAGGCAGATTTTGGTCCCCTCGCAGATCGTAATTGAGGTATCCCCCGGACAGTCAAGTTTTGCTGGTTTGACGACCTCGACGGTGTCGAACACATTGGCCATATCGCTTCCGCATAAATCGGTCACGAGAACCGAAAAAGTATATATGCCGGTAGCTATCGGGAGATAACTGATGAGGCCGGACTCTGGATTTATAGATCCCGGGCCGGAGATCAGTTTATATGTGAGAATATCGTTTTCGGCATCAGTAGCTACAACTTGCAGGGTCCTGACTGACTCTCCTCTGCAAAAAAGCGTCGAGAAGTACTGGTCTTGCATTGAAGGAGGATCGTTGAATAAGACTGTATATATGACGGTATCGATATCCGACCGGCCGGAATTGTCGACTATTTTCCAGATGAATCGGTATGTCCCCCCGCTTGTTGGTTTGAAGCAGATTTTTGTAGTGAGCGGATTGTCGAATTTTTTGGTCGGAAAACTAATCGGGCCGCTGAGCAAGCTCAGCGTCAGTTCTTCGAGGGGATCGGTGTCGGTGGCCGCAACCACATAGCAGATAGAGTCTCCCTTGCACAAAAAAACTGCCGTATCATTGGGCAGTTCCAAAATGGGGGGATGTACCAGCGGGTCGGCATTAACGCTGCCAGCAACACCAATACAGAGAAGACACGCAAGTAAATATATAGACAACAACCCGAATCGATTCATCTTTCCTCCTAAATCGACTTCCTCAAACCAAGAGCGGCAGCAGTTGTTCTCGGCGCGTTCTCGGAATCCCGAAGGGAATTGCTTCCCCAAAGGACAGCTTTTCACACTGAATTCTTTTCAACTATCAGCTTTCACAAGCCTTATGCAGTAAATGTATGAGGGTCTCGATTGGAGCCTACCTCTTTCAGCCTCTACCAGAAGTATAGCCAAATACTGCGATAAGTCAAGGGCTATAGTTGCCGCGAGCTATAGTGAAGCAATAATTAGGCCAAATTTAGAGACGGCAATTTGAGGCTTGTTTCAGCCTCAATTTTGATGTCAGAGTCGAACGCTGATGACCTAAGTAACCACGTCGGACTAATTTGTGACATGGATTGCGAACTCTGCTCCTGACACTGGCCTTGAAGTAATTGCCGTCTACTCAGATGCAGGCCACCTCCCTTCTTGACAATTATCAGGATTGTACGGCATATTTGACTAAAACGAGACCGAATCCGAGTTGGAGACTTTCAAATGGCCAAGACCGTCAAAACTTCACAAAAGACAAAAAAGATAGAGACCAAATCAGATAAGACAATCGACATCCTCCTTACCGAAAACCGATTATTCAAACCTCCAGCCGCCTTCACCAAACAGGCCAGCGCCAATGATCCGGCTATTTATGAGACAGCCCAATCCGACCCTGAAGGATTCTGGGCATTAATGGCCGAAGAGCTTGTCTGGCACAAAAAATGGACCAAAGTTCTCAAATGGAATCCGCCCGATGCCGAATGGTTTGTGGGTGGGAAACTCAACATTACAGAATCCTGTCTTGACAGGCATATCAAAGAGGGTCGTAAAAATAAAGCCGCCCTTATCTGGGAAGGCGAGCTCGGCGATAAACGGACGTACACATATCTTGGGTTATATAAAGAGGTCAACAAGTTTGCCAATGTCCTGAAAAAGCTTGGCGTCACCCAAGGCGACCGTGTTGCGATTTATCTGCCGATGATACCCGAGCTTGTGATATCGATGCTTGCCTGCGCCAGGATTGGGGCTATTCACTCCGTTGTTTTTGGCGGATTCTCGCCGGAATCTTTGAAAGACAGGATAAACGATGCCGAGGCAAAAGTGCTCATCACTGCCGATGGTGGATACCGTCGCGGTGGAATAATTCCGTTGAAATACGATGCCGATGTTGCGTTGGCGGACTGCCGGACAATTGAACATGTGGTCGTAGTGAAGCGCGGGGATTTTTTGCTCCGTTTCAAAGAAGGACGCGACCATTGGTACCATAATCTCATGGCCGACGCCGAAAACTTTTGCCAGCCGGTCTATCTCGACAGTGAGGCCCCACTCTTTATCCTTTACACTTCCGGCACGACGGGAAAACCGAAAGGGATAATGCATACCTGCGGCGGTTATCTGACCGGTGTCTATGCCACCACAAAACTTGTCTTTGACATTAAAGACGACGATGTCTTTTGGTGTACGGCCGACTGCGGATGGGTCACAGGACATTCGTATGTTACCTATGGCCCGCTTGCAAACGGAGCAACCCAGATTATCTACGAAGGCGCGCCTGATTGGCCAAATCCGGACAGGTTTTGGCAGATAGTAGAAAATTATGGCGTTTCGATCTTTTACACGGCCCCAACTGCAATACGCTCTTTCATGAAATGGGGTCGCGAGTGGCCGGACAAACATGACCTGACCTCATTGCGTCTTCTCGGTTCGGTCGGCGAACCGATAAATCCCGAGGCCTGGATGTGGTATCGGGAGGTCATCGGTCATGAGAGATGTCCAATCGTTGACACATGGTGGCAAACCGAGACCGGCCATATCATGATTACCCCTCTCCCCGGTCTGACTGCTACAAAACCCGGCTCGGCGACTCGCCCGTTTCCGGGTATTCAAGCGGCATTGCTCGATGAGAAAGGAGCCCAAATAACTGAAGGGGGCGGTTTTCTTGCCATAACAACACCGTGGCCAGGAATGCTTCGCGGGCTATGGGGAGATCGCGAGCGGTTTGTTCAAACATATTGGTCGAAATGGCCCAACATATACTTCCCGGGCGACGGCGCGAAGCTCGATTCGGATGACTATTTTTGGATTTTAGGCCGAGTCGATGATGTCATAAATACGGCCGGACATCGAATCTCTACTATGGAGGTCGAATCGGCTTTGGTGGAGCATGACACAGTTGTAGAAGCCGCAGTTGTGGGTATCCCGCATGAATTGAAAGGGGAGTCGCTGGCGGCATTCGTGACGCTCGGTAAAAATGTTAAGGCTGATGACAAGCTTGTGGCTTTACTAAAAGACCATGTCACCCGAAAAATCGGCGCTCTGGCAAGACCCGAGAAGATAATCTTCTCAGCCGACTTGCCCAAGACCCGCTCAGGCAAAATCATGCGGCGTCTGCTTCGCGATCTTGCAACAGGAAATGTTTTAGGCGACACGTCCACCCTCGCTGACCCGGACGTCATAAACCGGATAAAGAAAAATTATCAGGAAGAGTAACGCGAACCGGATATTCTTCCATTCCAGAGATTATGTAACAGAAAAAAGCCGACTGTGAGTGCACAGTCGGCTTTTCGTTTCTGTTCTGGATAAATAAAGTGTGAGCGGCTATTTATCTGAGCTGAGAATTATCGGCAGACCCCCGGCGTCGTTGCCCACAATCACAACTTTTGTATTGGGGGAACTTGCCAATCGCTCGGTTGCCTCAATCCCTTTCCATTTCAGCAATGCCGGCGATAATCCCGCAGACACAATCTTTTGGAAGTCGGCGATACCCTGGGCCTCTATCCGTTTACGATCCGCTTCTAGCTTCTCCTTTTGAAGTGTGAACTCCATCTTCTGGGCATCCTGAGCGGCGCTGAGTTTGAAATTGATGGCCTCTGAAATTTTTTCCGGGATGGAAACATTTCGCACCAGAACATTTTCGACGACAATATATTTGGCGGCCGTTTGTTGGGCGAGAAGTTTGAACATTTCGGTTGTCATCTGTTCGCGTTTTGTCGCATAGATTTCTTCGGGCGTGTATTTGGCGCCTATTTCGCGGGCAATCGCGCGAATATTCGGAGCAACAGCGACTTGGTAGTAATTCGGCCCTATCGTGTATTGCAATGAATCGAGCTTCTCAGAAATCGGCCGGTAAAGAACCGAGACTTCAAGACCGATTGTCGCCCCGTCGGATGAAAGCAGTGTAAGGTCTTCCTTCTGCTCCTGTAGCTGGGTCTTGTAAATAAAGATGCTATTCCAAGGCGCATGAAAGTTGAAGCCCTCATTATAAATCCGCCCAAACTCGGTTCCATCTCCGAACCGGCTAAAAAATACGCCCCTGTGTCCTGATGGGATTCCTGTTCCGCATCCGGTCATTACTGTTGCCAATAGCATGACGATGAATAATCCGATACGTTTCCGTGTGTGTCTTTTCACAATTCCTCCCTGGAAGTGATCTTTGGTTTAATTTGTATCGAATATATTCTTAATCGCTTGCGCCATATAGTTAAAATTTCATCGAGATACAGATAATTGTCGCCTGTGAGGCGGCTTCGGCTCCGTTTACTGAGCAGACCTGTACGGAATACACCAGCATTTTGAAAATTGAGCCCGCTCATCCTCGAATGACTGAATAAAAAGAATATTCCATAGACGAGGATTATCGTCAGGCGTTTTCAGCGTGTCTCGTGAGATGTCGCGATTCACTCGAGACATTAAACTATGCTCAACGCCACTTCCGGTGAAGCTCGAAATGTGCTGATAATACCTCACTGGGGAAGACCCATTTGCAGTATTGGTTTGCAGAACCAGTTTCCCTCCGTTCGGGATTGTTTTGAGTTCAAGTACCTGCTGAAACCGAACGGAAATATTATCCGTCACACCGGGTTTTCCATCCGATGCGCCGTTGTGCCTGGTGGAATAGGCCGACAAATCGCCGAAAAAGGTAACCGAATCCTCGCCGTCGAGATAACTGACTCGGACATTGACCGGTGTGGGAAACTCTCCAATTGGATTGTAGCCCCACAGCAGCCATCCAAGATAGTCATGGCTGTCATTGCCCAACTTGAGAAAGAAGCCATAGCGCGTAAGCACCCGCACCCCTCTGAGTGTGTCGGCGAAATCCGCCCGCTCAATTATCGTAGTGACACTAATGCGGTCTTCTACTGTTGCCCATGCCTCAAGCACCTGTCCTAAGCCGGCGTACTCGACAGCAACAGTGTCTACAAGAACAGTGATTTTGCGTGTCTGGCTGGTAACACTATCGCGATACGGATCGCTGTCAAAAGGAACCGAGTAGGTAATGGTGGGGATCAGCTCTGTGGCGCGAAACAGGTCTATCCCCTGTTCGGTCTCAACAATATAACGCGATATTTCGTCAACATCATTAAGAAAAATATCCTTTCGCTTTTCGCACCCTGTCAGCGAAAGAAGAAACATACCAAATACACCGAATAGTCTTCCAAACGAAAGAATCCAGCGAGACGAGGAGAACGGCGAATGTATAGTCTTTCGCATTAGCGGCGGGTCCTGTTCTTTTGTTTTTTCATATCTTCCTTAAGCTTTGTAACCTCGTCACGAATAAGAATGGCCGTGTCAAAGTCAAGATTATCGGCCGCTCGTTTCATCGCTTGCAACATAAAGGATAACTGATCTTCGGTTGACATGAGAGAAAAATGCTCCGGCTTTTCAAAGGTCATGTCCGCAATAGCAGTTTTTGAGTCCGCAAACTGAGTCGAGCGGAGAATTTCGTCACGGGTTTTCAGAATCGTCTCGGGATTAATATGATGTTCCTCATTGTACGCCTGTTGTTTGATTCTCCGTCGGTCGGTTTCTTCGATCGCTTTTCTCATCGAGTCGGTTATTTTGTCAGCATAAAATATAACCTCGCCGTTCTTGTTCCTTGCGGCGCGTCCGGCGGTCTGAATAAGCGAGCGCTCCGAGCGCAAAAAGCCCTCCTTGTCCGCATCCAGAATTGCGACCAGTGACACTTCGGGTAAATCAAGTCCTTCGCGGAGCAAATTAATTCCCACGAGAACATCAAACTCATGAAGCCGAAGATCGCGGATGATCTCGGTTCGTTCAATCGTATTAATTTCGCTGTGGAGGTAGCGCACCCGGACATCCATACGCGTCAGATAATCGGTCAAATCTTCTGCCATCCGTTTTGTCAGCGTGGTCACCAGCACTCGTTCCCCCTTTGCCTGACGAACTCTCACTTGTTCGAGTAGGTCATCAACTTGGGTACCCAGCGGCTTTATCGTAATCTGCGGATCCAACAGCCCTGTAGGGCGAATAACTTGTTCCACAACTACGCCTTCGGACTGCTCAAGCTCATACACCGATGGTGTGGCTGAAACATACACAACCTGACTAACCAGATTTTGAAATTCCTCAAAAAAAAGCGGACGGTTATCGAGCGCCGATGGCAATCTAAACCCATGTTCGACCAATACTTCCTTACGGCTTCTATCCCCGGCATACATACCTCGTATCTGAGGAATACTCTGATGAGATTCATCGATTACCGTGATAAAATCCCTCGGGAAAAAATCGATGAGCGTTTTAGGCCTCTCACCCGCTTCGCGGCCAGTCAGATAGCGCGAGTAGTTCTCAATCCCGCTGCAGTAACCAACTTCCTTGAGCATCTCAAGATCATATTTAGTCCGTGATTCAATACGCTGTGCTTCAAGTAGTTTATCCAGCTGGCGGAAAATCTCGAGCTGATCCTTAAGTTCTTCTTCTATCTGTGTGTAAGAACGCTCGAGAGTCGCTTTCGATGTGACAAAGTGCTTGGCCGGATAGAGCGCGACCCGGTCGCGGTCGTCAAGAATTTCTCCGGTGAGGGGGTCAATTTCTGAAATGCGGTCAATCTCATCGCCAAAGAACTCGAACCGGAGCGCTGTTTCACGATAGGCGGGAATTAGCTCGATAGTGTCGCCTCTTACTCGGAAGTTTCCCCTGACAAACTCCATCTCATTACGGTTGTAGTGAATGTTGATGAGATTCCGAATCATCTCATCTCGGTCGCAAGGAACACCCTTCTCCAGTATCATCATCTGTTTGGCGTATTCCTCAGGCGAGCCCAAACCGTAAATACAGGAGACCGAGGCCACAACGATGACATCTCGGCGTTCGAGAAGCGAAGCGGTCGCGCGAAGCCGCAATCGGGCGATATCTTCGTTCATTGCCGTGTCTTTTTCAATAAAAGTGTCAGTTGTCGGCATATAGGCTTCGGGCTGGTAATAATCAAAGTATGAAATGAAGAATTCCACTGCATTTTTAGGGAAGAAAGTCTTTAACTCGCCATAGAGCTGGGCCGCAAGGGTCTTGTTGTGTGAAATAACCAAAGTCGGTCGGCCACAATTGGCAATGACATTAGCCATTGTGAAGGTCTTTCCTGAGCCAGTTACGCCAAGCAGGGTTTGGTGCTTGTGACCCGCGAGGATTCCTTCGGTGAGCTCGGCAATCGCCCGGGGTTGGTCTCCACGAGGTGGAAAAGTTGTGTGGAGTTCAAAAGCTCCCTGCGACGGCCCGCTGCGTTCTAAATCTACATTCATCTGTGCCATACACTTAAGACAATTTCTTCCATTACATTATGGACGCTTTGACATCGGAATATATCAAATGACAGCTCTTGTGCAATCACTATCGAGTAAACTTTTCTATCCCGCTACTAACAATGACCAGTGATGTTAGGTTCGAATTTTTAATGGAACCAGTATAAGTCTTTGAAATTTAAGCAGTATGTTACCAAATGCTTGGTTTCCCCCCACGAAAATTTACCTTGACTTGACTTCGGATATCCTTACCTTTTCAGGCTTTAGGATAACTCGGGGGTAGCTCCCCCGTCCTGACAGTAGATAACGTAAGGAGCAAACATGTACGCGATTTTTAAATTATCCGGTTTTCAGTATCGTGGCGAGGAAGGGAATGTCATATCAGTCCCCTCCCAAAATGCCTCGTCCGGATCGAAACTGGATATTAACGAAGTATTGCTCATCCATGACGGCCAGTCCGCAACAATTGGAGCCCCATTTGTCACAGGCGCTCGAATCGAAGCCGAAATCGTCAAATCGGGCAAAGGGGAGAAAATCCTCATGTACAAGTACAAACGGCGTACGAAGTACAAAAGAACGCAAGGGCATCGTCAAGGGTTTACTGAGATCAGAATCAGCAGGATTGTGAAACCGTAAACCGGGTGCAGCAACGAGTACAAATATGTATTTGAGAGCAGGGATCGCTCTTGCCTTCGTCCTGACTCTCGCCGCTTTCTCAGCGTCACAGGTCACGGCGCAGACAGCTTATAATGTAGTCAAGATTGACGTCGAAGGAAACCGCGTCACAACCGGTTCGCTGATTCTCAGCGTCGCCGGAATCGACATTGGTTCCCCACTTACCGCGACCAATATCCAATCAGCTATCGAACGCTTGTATGCTCTCGGCATTTTCTCCGACGTGAAAATCGAGGCGACAGAAGTGTCGGGTGGGCTCAAGATCGCGATTGTGGTTGCTGAACTACCCAAGCTGTCATCGCTTAATTTTGTCGGCAACAAAGAGATAAAAACAAAAGACCTCAGAGAAAAGCTCGGACTCGGTGTCGGCGGCTATATCTCTCCCTACCTTATCCATCTTAAGAAACAACAAATCCTCGAAGAGTACGCCGGTGAAGGTTATTTCCAGGCCGAAGTGACATCGGAACTCAAATACAATGAGGATTCGTCAGAAGCAAGTCTGACGTATTCAATTAACGAAAAGTCCAAGGTCAAAGTCGAGCGGGTTGTGATGACTGGAAATTCTCGCGTATCGGCCAACGAATTAGTTAAGAAAATGCGAAACCGTAAAAGAGGGTTTTTACGAAGCTCTGATTTTGCCGAAGAAAAATATCCTGAAGACTTGGAAAAAATAGTTGAGGAATACCGCAAACGAGGATTTGTCGATGCCTATGTCATCTCTGATTCAACTCGCATCGATTCTTCCACTAATCGCATGACGATATACCTCGAGGTATACGAAGGGCCGCTCTATTACTTTGGAACATCCGCATTCTCCGGCAACGAAATCCTGAAAGAGCCATTGCTCAAGAGCAAACTCAAATTCGAAGAAGGCGAAGTCTTCAACAACGAGGAGTACGAGCAGTCCCTTTATGAACTCTACACAACCTACCAGGAGGTTGGCCATCTTCATTCCCGGATAACTGACGAGAGGGTCACGCGTTCTGATTCTATTCTCGATATTTTGTATGCCATCACCGAAGGCCTTCCTTCCCATGTAAATCTCGTGAGAATTCTGGGCAACACGAAAACACGCGAGAATGTTATCCGGCGTGAAATCTCGATGCTTCCCGGGCAGGTCTTTAATAGATCGCTTCTTATCCAGTCTGTTCGGGATATAATGGCGCTCAACTTTTTCACCAATGCCCTGCCGGAGCCAGTCGATCTGCCCAATGGAGATGTCGACATTGAATTCAAAATTGAAGAAAAGCAGACCGGTCAGGTCTCCGCGGGCGCTGGCTACAATAGTCAGGATAAGGTCGTAGGAAATGTCGGACTTGGCATTCCCAACTTAGGCGGACGGGGACAAAATCTGTCGTTTAATATCGAATTCGGCGGACGACGCAACTCTGTTTCGATTTCTTTCACTGAGCCGTGGCTCGCGGGACGCCCCACGCTTCTGGGCCTCGATGTTTTCAGCACTAATCGCCGCTGGTTTGAAGATTACACCGAACAACGCCAAGGCGGCTCGGTGCGGCTTGGACGACGACTCAGATGGCCGGACAGGTATTTCCGCGCCTTCACCTCATATCGGCTTGAACGCACACGGTATCACGACTTTGACTATTCATATATAGCTGCAAATTCATTTAGATCGCTTGCGCAATTTGACACCAATCGGGATGGTATTTTCGACCAAAATAGATTTCCCGCCGACAGCACAGGGATCTTCGATCGAAGACAAACAATCACCGGCCGGCCCTTTCAGGGTTCTCCAATCGACATCGGCGACGAATGGAACACCGCTTCCCGGCTTGGATTTACCCTCACACGCGATTCACGTGACCTACCTGAGTTTGCGACAAAAGGCTCGGTATTGAGCTATACCTTTGAAACGACTGGCGGGTTTTTGGGTGGATATTGGAATTATCAGAAACATTCTCTCGCCCTTTCAAAATTTATTCCTCTTTTCTGGAAGTTTTCGTTGGCCGCGAAAGTACAATACAGTGTGGTTACCTCTCCTTCTGGCGATGATAGAATCCTCCTCTCTGATCGATTTAGCCCGGGAGGGACAGCCTACGACGGGGTGATACGAGGATATGACGACGGCAATCTGACACCCGATTCAACCTTTACAACCGCGGACACAACTTTCTTCTTCCTCGACACCAATGCCGTACCGGGATCTGATCCGGCTAACGATACTTCCTTTGTGACATCGAGTCCGCTAACAACTCGCGTTCGCGGAAAATATCTGCTCGTGACTAATCTTGAAATACAGGTGCCGATTGTGTCGCGCTCTGTTTTCGGACTCTTATTCTTTGATGCGGGCAATTCATGGCTCAATCGGGACAAGATTAGCCCGTTTGTCCGTCCAAGTTCTGACCCCAATATTGCAGGCGGCCTATATAAGGGAGTTGGGTTCGGATTCAGGGTCGCCGTACCCGGTATTGGAACAATCGGCTTTGATTTCGCTTATCCATTAGACAAGTATAAAGATGAAGAACAGAAGTGGAAACCCCACTTTCAAATCGGGACGACTTTTCGGTAATAACCTTGCGTAAGGAGACAAACGTGATGAAGAATGTGAAAATGCTCTGGCTTGCCGCTCTCGCCTTAATCATGATGGCCGCCATTGCCCCGTCGGCTTCGGCTCAGAATCTCAAGATCGGTTTCGTAAAGGACGATCTGATTAAAGACGGCTACAAAGCCTGGACACGAGCCCAAGAGCAGTGGGAGACTGAGCGAAAAGTATGGGACGACGCAGCCCAGGCCAAACAGACTGAGCTTGAAACCATGTTGACCGACTATGACAAGCAGAAACTAATTCTTTCCGATGAGAAGCGAAAAGAGCGCGAGGCATCGATCCGGATCAAAAAAGACGCTCTTGATAATTATACCAAAGAGATTTATGGACCAGGCGGAAAGGCCGAGCAGAAACAGGAAACCCTTCTTGGGCCTTTGCTTGACAATGTATCCAAAGCTATCGAGTCGATTGCTGTGGAAGAAGGATATGATGTTATCTTTACCCTCCAAAGCGGCTTGGGATACATCAAAGAAACGTACGACGTAACTGCGAAAGTGCTGGAACGTCTTGAAAAACTCGGACAATAATCCATCATTCTCTCTCGGTGAGCTCGCCGCGAAAATCGGCGGAACTCTCGATTTGCCCGGAAACCGGGATATCCAAATAAGCGGGGCCGCGCCTATTGAAACGGCCGGCCCCTCTGATATTAGTTTTGTTGCCAATTCCCGCTATACAAAGTTTATCTCAGCCACAAAGGCCGGTGCGCTCGTCCTTGATGCTACAACCGAAAGCCACGGACACGCTGTCATACGCCATAATAAACCATACCTTACTTTTGCCCGCATAGTAGACATACTCTATCCTGCAGCCCCACTATCTAAAGGAGCAATCCATGCCACAACTTCCATCGATAACACTGCAGTCATTGATTCATCGGCTGTTATCGGTCCGTTTTGCGTAATTGGCGCAAACTGCCGCATAAGTAGCAAGACTCATTTGATGTCGTCGATATTCATCGGCGAACGGGTAACAATAGGCAAAAATTGTCTGCTATATCCGGGCGTGAAGATACTTGATCGGTCACATATAGGGGATAATGTCATACTACATGCCGGTGTGGTTATCGGCTCGGACGGTTTTGGCTATGCCGAATCCGAAACAGGATTATATAAGATAAAACAGATAGGCCATGTAGAGATTGGTAACGATGTTGAGATTGGCGCAAACACCACGATTGACCGGGGGGCGCTTGGACCTACCAAGATTGGCCACGGAACAAAGATCGATAATCTTGTGCAGATCGGTCATAACGTTGAGATCGGACAGCATTCAATTATCGTCGCGCAGACCGGCATTGCTGGTTCTGTAAAAATCGGCAATGGCGTTGTGATTGGCGGCCAGGTTGGGCTGGCCGGGCATATTACTATCAGCGATGGGGTCAAAATCGGTTCGCAGGCCGGTGTATCAAACTCGCTTTCTAGTGGGAAAGTTGTGTGGGGTACCCCAGCGCGCGAGTTAATGGAAATTAAACGTATCGAAGCCTGTCTCACACGGCTCCCTGAATTGCTCAAACGGGTAAAGAAAATTGAAGACAAGTTACTCGAATAATCAGGTAATTATCCTCTGTTCGATTTCAGCGATCTTATCCCAGTTCTGTTCCATCTCGGCCACATATTTTATCACTTCGGATATGTCTTCATTTTCCGCCGCAAGACGAACCCGGCATAGCGTTCCCCACTGCTGGCGATTGATAAGTTTCCAGGTTGCGATCTGACTGCCAAGAGTTGAAAGAGTCACATTGAGCTCGGCGGCAACGTCTTTGAGCGGCACATCCCCATGAAGCTTTACTCTCGCCGAAAGGTTCCCGCCTGCGGCCTCGCGAAGCCGCATCAGTATCCTCTCAGCCGGGTCAGCCATTCTCACCGCTGGTAGAATTGAAATTACGCCAATCGCGGTGATTGATGCAATCACTGCTGATATCATATACGGCATTAGTGTCATTGTCATCAATTCAACCGTACCGCAGACAGCTATGAATTTTTCCGCAAGAATCGTGCTATTGAAAAAATAGATAATTGCCGCTGAAATAGTGAGGCACGAGGCGGCCATAAACCCGATGGTTCGGAAGAGGCGATGGCGCTGTTCCGAATATCCTTCTATCTGGTTCGTAGTGAGAAACTGAGTAGACATCTTAAAAACCTCCAAAAAGTGTTGTTGTCTTTATTGTAATCAGCGACCGACGCAGCCATGAGTTTACCATACCCTATTAGATTCGGAGAAAGAGAAAAGATTTCTGAGTATTATTTGTGACATTTACTGTTCAAATAAAGTAATAAAAAAAGCCCCTTGTAAGGGGCTTTGGAGTCATCAATGTTCACAATTACATCAGAAAGGCAGATCGTCGTCTTCGCCGCCCGACCGCGCTTGTGCTGGCGCTTCGGCTGAAACCTCGCTGCCGCCACCGCCTGCTGAGCCTCCGGTTTTGGAGCCAAGGAACTGAAGCGTCTGCACGATGACTTCAGAGATATACTTCTTGTTCCCTTCTTTGTCATCGTAGCTTCGATTATCTATGCGTCCTTCGATATAGACTTCGCGTCCTTTCGCAAGATACTCCTTGCACAATTCGGCTTGTCTTCCCCAAGCAACAATATTATGCCAGGTGGTCGACTCATTTTTTTGACCGTCCTGACCGCTCCAGCGTTCGGTTGTGGCCAGTGAAAAATTTGCCACTGCTTTTCCGCCAGGCGTGTACTTCAGTTCCGGATCTTTCCCCAGTCGCCCGATGAGGATTGCTTTGTTCACACTCATATTGCCCTTCTTTCTTAGTTTTGAAATAATATAGATCACTTGCCCAAAGCTGTCAAGGGGTAGACATTAACGCTTGATGACTTCTATATCACATATTATTATTGGTTATATGCCTGAAACACAGACAACGCCCCTGAAATCCGACTATGAGACCATCGTCCAGAAAAGCATCCAGTTCCTGCGCACGGAGCTCGAGGCTGCGGGCCGTACTGGCTTTGTTGTTGGTCTCTCTGGAGGAATAGACTCCTCGCTCTGTGCGACTCTTGCCGTGCGGGCTGTGGGCGCACACAAGCTTTTCGGGGTCATGATGCCGTACCGCACATCGTCTCCGAACTCATTAGACGATGCCCGTCTCATGGCCGAATGGCTTGAAATCGAACACAAAATCGTTGACATTTCACCCATGATAGATGCCTATTTTCTTGGGCCTGCGGGCAAAGACAAAATCAGGGCAGGAAACAAAATGGCCAGAGAAAGGATGTCCATCCTTTTTGATATCGCTTCAGAACACGGAGGATTGGTGCTCGGAACTGGCAACCGCACAGAAATTGCTCTCGGCTATACCACCCTCTTTGGAGATGCCGCCTGTTCGCTCAATCCAATCGGAGAGTTGTACAAAACTGAAATCAGGCAGCTGGCTGGGTTTCTTGAACTTCCGGAGCCAATTCAGACTAAAGCTCCCTCGGCTGATCTATGGGAAGGCCAGACCGACGAGGATGAGATTGGCTTGAGCTACGATGAAATCGACCGGCTTCTTGAGCAGATTATCGATAAAGATGAGCGCTCAAGAGCCCATCTTATGGGTCAGGGATTTTCGGCGAAAAAGATAGAGCGGGTTGTCAGCTTGCTCAATCAGAACAGCTTCAAACGCCGTCTGCCTCCAATTGCATCTTTTGACAAGTCGCCCATTCCACACTTTGTTAGACTTCTTGACTGATAATCTCAATGCCCCCTACTGCCGGCAAACTATATCTTGTTCCAACACCAATTGGGAATATGTCTGATATTACCGATCGGGCAATTGACACCTTGAAATCAGTGCAGATTATTGCCTGCGAGGATACCCGCACAAGCGGCAATTTACTGAATATGCTGGGAATCAGCAATCGGCTTATCTCATATCATGACTTCAATGAGACTGAACGCTCGGCTCAGCTTGCTAAGCAGATTGAAAATGGAGAGTCGATTGCGATCATAACCGATGCTGGCTCCCCCGGGATTTCTGACCCAGCATATCGGCTGGTGCGACGCGCTATCGATGTTGGAATTGAGATCATCGCGCTTCCCGGCCCGACCGCTATCATTCCGGCTCTCACCGCCTCCGGGCTTCCGACCGACCGCTTTTTTTTCGAAGGATTTCTGCCCCCTAAAAGCGGTAGCCGCAAAAACAGACTTGAGCGGCTCAAAGACTTCGAACACACCCTTGTCTTCTATGAGTCACCTCACCGGATTTATTCTATGCTGGTCGATGCCCGCGAAGTACTTGGAGACAGACAGGCCTGTCTTGCGCGAGAGATAAGCAAAATCCATGAGGAGTACCGCCGCGGTACGCTGAGCGCGATAATAGAATCGCTAGAAAACCAGGACCGCACAATCAAAGGGGAAATTGTTGTCATAGTCGAAGGGTACGAAGTTGTGCGCGTCAAAAAGAACAAATACAAACCAGACAACGACAGCGAAAACGATAGCGATAGTGAAAACGATGATAAAGAATAACAAGTCCGTTCGTTTCAACCCAACCGATCGGCTTATCCTTGGTTACTGCGGCCTTATGATTGCCCTGGTTCTCGGTTTTGGTCGGCCGCTTGCAGGATATACTGATGAACTTATATCATATACTGCTATAGCAGTTCTCGTCTGGATACTTGTGAGATTTCTGCCGGAGTCAACAGGGAAAATGAATGCCATAATCCGCGCCGTTTATCCGGCCTTGCTCTTTACATTCTTCTATCGCCTGACCGGCGGTCAGATGTTTCTTTTCTTTGACCATTTCTTTGACGCACAGGTCATCAACTTTGAGAGTCGCCTGTTCGGCATAGAACCGACCCTCTATATTGATAGAAATTTGCTGAATGTCTGGGTTACAGAAATAGTCTCCTTCTGCTATTTCACATATTATCTGATGGTCCCTGTTTTTATCATTGCGGCTCTGCGGCGTATGGAGTTGAAAATTATTAAACCGTGCCTTGCCGCCTGTACCCTGACCTTCTTTGCCTCCTATCTGCTTTTTGCGCTCTACCCTGTCGCGGGGCCGCGCTGGCAATTTGCCCATGTGTATATAAACTCAATCGATGGTCCACTCTTCCGGCCTCTTGTAGAATTCGTAATAGAGAATGCCGCAGTCAGGGGCGGGGCCATGCCGTCCTCGCATGTCGGGGTTGCGCTAGTGATACTCATGTTTTCACTAAAACACTATCGGCCTCTCGGCTGGATATTGCTTCCGTTGAATATCGGACTTGCCATCGGAACTGTTTGGGGGAGATTTCATTATATAAGCGATGTCTTCGTTGGCGCAGCTTTTGCAGTTGCCTCGGTCATTTTGGTTTGGAAAAAAAGTGACTGCTTCAACGCTCCGAGCGCGAAAGATAAAGAAACGACAGAATTAAGGATTGAACATGCAGCCTGAACTATTTTATATTGGCTCTTTCCCCATTCGCGCTTTCGGCCTGATGCTCGCGCTCACGTTTCTTTTCGGGGTTTGGTATGTCCAGCGCGTCGCGGCTAAAACAGGGAAATCACCCGACTACTATCTTACAATCACGTACATATTTATTTTTGGCGGGATTGTCGGCGCAAGACTCGGCTATGTTGTTTTACACTGGTCGGAATTTTCCAACAATCTCGGCGCAATTTTTAATCCGTTTCATTCGGACCCCGGCGGAGGATTCGGAATAGCCGGCTTGAACCTGTATGGCGGAGTCCTGCTTGCAATTTTGTCAGCATACACATATTGCAAAATAAAGAAACAAGCGGTGCTTGAGGTCTTTGATATCTTCTCGCCGACCCTCGCAATGGGGATAGGCATTACCCGAATCGGCTGTTTTCTCAACGGCTGTTGTTTTGGCACTCCGACCGGCCTCCCGTGGGGCGTCCAGTTCCCCGACCATTCGATACCATGGATGATTTTTCGTGATCAGCACCTGCATCCGGCGCAAATCTATAGCTCGGCATATGGCTTTCTGTTATTTTTCGTATTGCACCAGCTGTTGAAACGGCGGCAGTTTGCCGGTCAGGTTGTTGCTGTGCTTTTTATGGCTGAAGCTCTTTTTCGATTTTTGATTGAGTTTGTTAGGTATTACGAAGAGGAAATGATATTTTCGATTGGCGGGATTGAGCCGACATGGAATCAGGTAGTTTCTCTGGCTCTCTTTCTCTTGGGACTTGGGATATATATCTCGCAACGAAGAATCAAAGCAGTCATTTCCCAGTGAGTCGTTGCGAGGAGCGGCCTCCCAGGCGCGACCCTCCACGGCGGGCAGGCGCGGCAATCTCAGTCCGCCCCGCCAGTGTCAATCCAATCCGCCGCTGATGGAGCACCAAGTGTTGACTTTCGTGCAGACCGTCTCTGATCTGCACGACATCGCTGATAATCAACGCCTTAAAATCTCACACCAAATGTAATCGGAACAAATTTGGCGCTCTCACCTTCTGTAAAAACATTTACATATTCAACCTTGGCAAAGAACTTCAAAAAATCAACGCCGCCTCCGAGTTTGATATATGGCTTCGTTTCATCTGGAAAACTGAAGCCACCTATATCACCTATCGCTGCCTGTGCAAATCCTACTCCAAAGGAAAAGAACGGCGCTGTTGTTCCCACCGATGGTATGATTCGAACCTTGGCGGCGACACCAAATCGAAACGCGCTGAAGGTACCTCCATCTATGCCAGTTCCTTGATCATCAAGACCGAAACTATGGTAGGCAATTTCGCCAAGAATTTCAAATGGCTGAGCTGGAAGGAGAAAGCCAAGAGCGGCTTCGCCGTGAAAGCCCATATTCCATCCGTCTCCGAGAATTCCGGTCGGCATATCGATTCCTACTCCCACGTATCCCTTAATGTTTAGTGGTGTTTGAGCAGTAGAGCTATTGGCGCACAACAATGCCGCTAAAACGATGAGTCCAGCAACTTTCTTCATTCGATTCCTCCGGTAATGCAATTAACTATTACTATTGTGGAATAACCCACTTTGGGTTTAATCCAATAAGGGTTCGGCTAATTATGAAAGCAAAATAAAATTTTTCTAATCATCAAGTCGCCTTCTTCTCCAACACCCCCGCGTCGCGCATCAGGTGCATCAACAAAAGCATCTGTCCGTAATGTCCGGCAAAATGCTCAAGGACATGATAGAGGGTCCAGGCTCGAGTTATTTCTCGCTCGCGCAGAACATATGTCGATTCAAGCGAGTTATCATCCCATGTTTTCATCGCCGTATGAGCCAGAGCACGGGCACGGTCTTGCATACCCAGATAGTCTTCGAGGGTTTTTTTGCTCAGCGTTTTTGGATGAACTCCATCGCTGGGGATCGGCAGGCCGTCATCGTCCATACAAATCCCTATCGTATTTTTCATGAGAGCCTCCCCATCGGGATTGGCTGGAATGCCATACGGCGCGATATTTATCCACCAGATTTCGACAACCGCATTATGCGCTAAAAGCATCCCGATGGTATTCATTCCCGGCTGTGGCTGCCATTCAAGATGCTTGACCTCTAACCCTTCAAGGTCTCTTTTAAGCAATCGCAGTTGATCCTCAAGCTGGGCCGCAAACAGAGCGACCATCGATTGGGTTTTGGGGTTATAGCCGACGGGTAAATTGAGCTCGCGTTTTTCCAGTTTGTTCATAGATTTCCTATTGAGATTGAATGAAAATTATTTACATAAGCGAATAGCCGCCATCGACTATTATCGTTTGTCCCGTTATCCAGCTCGAGCGTGGACTTGCCAAAAATGCAACCACTTCGGCTACTTCCGCCGGTGTGCCAATTCGCCCGCATGGAGTGCGCCGTGCGACCTCTTTTTTCATTTCTTCGTAATTAGGGAAAACTTTCAAGGCATCAGTATCTATAAATCCGCCGGAGACACAATTCACGGTAATTTTCTTGGGAGCCAATTCGACCGCGGCATACCTAACGATTGATTCGATGGCGGCCTTCGAAACGCCAATCGCGGAATAACCCGGGATGTAGCGGGTCGATCCAAGCGATGATAGCGTCAAAATACGCCCGCCCTCATGCATAAGTGGTGTGCCAAGTTGAATACACTTCATGAACGCCCGCGCATTGGTGTTCATAGGCACTTCCCAACTTCGATTGTCTACATCCAGCAAATCGGCGTAACTGCCAATTGAGACATTCGACACCAAGATATCGAGTCTGCCAAAACGTTCTTTGATACCCTCGAAGATTCCGGGCAGTTGTTCGTCGTTGCCGATATTTGCCCGATGGGCGTAACATTCAACGCCGTATGTTTTGAGCTTTTCCAGTGCGGCATTGGCGCTTTCGCGCGATTTGAAAAAATTGATAACAACATTCGCGCCCATCTGGGCCAAACGCTCTGCGGTCGCAAGTCCTATCCCCCGGGTTGCTCCGGAGACAAACGCAACTTTCCCCTTTAACTCCATCTCACTCCCTCTGTATTGATTGATTCGGCCTTAGACGAGTCCGCCGCCGTCCTGACTTTTGACATCTTCGGCGAGTTCCTCAAGGTGAACCGGCATGAAGTTTGTATCAAAAACCTCAGCATATTTTTCAATGAGTATTCGCCCGAATTCGGCGAGTGGCACACGACGGTCTATAAGTTGCTCAAGGGATGTCATGACTTCCGGCTCGAGTCCGCACGGATTGATCTGTTTGAAGTCCGACAAATCGGTATTGACATTGATTGCGGCGCCATGAAAAGAAATCCACTTTTTGACCGCCACCCCAATCGAGGCCAGTTTCCGGTCGGCTATCCAGACGCCAGTGCTCTTTGGATTGTGCGCGGCATTGTCGACACCATATTCCTTCAGTGTGCGAATAATACCTTCCTGAATAGACTCGACAAATTGATGCAGGTCTCTCCCGCGACGGGTCAGATTGAATACAAAGTAGACGACAAGCTGGCCGGGCCCATGATAGGTGACATCGCCGCCCCGTTCAATAAATATCGGCTCTCTGGAAAGACCCAAAAAATTATTCTTGTGTCCGTCGCGGCCAACGGTCACAACCGACGGATGCTCAACAAGTATGATCGTATCACGAATCATTCCGGACTCGCGGCGCTTTACCATTTCGCGCTGCCAATTAAGCGTCCGTTCGTAGTCAACCTGGCCAAGCTCCAGAAACCAACCGTAGCGCTTCTGATAGAGTTCGGGCATGGTCTTAGCGCAGGCTCATTAGCAGTTTTCTGCCGTCTGCAAGGAACTCATGCACACGGTGCAGAAACTGCACGGCAGTATGGCCGTCGATAAGGCGATGGTCAAATGACATACCAAAGTTAGAAATGTCACGGATAACAATTTGGCCGTTCACCACCCAGGGCTTAGGGACAATGGCGTGGATGCCCAGAATTGCGACCTGCGGCTGGGCAATAATCGGGGTCGAGCCGGTCGCGCCAAACATACCGGCATTTGTCAGTGTGAATGTGCCGTCGGAGACATCGTCGGGAGTCAGTTTGTTTGTTCGCGCCTTCTCACCGAGCGAGGCAATTTCCACCGCGAGTTCGACTATGGTTTTCTTGTCGGCATTTTTGATAACCGGCACGATTAGGCCGTCCTCACGGGCGACGGCAATACCGATATTGTAATAATTCTTTATGATAATCTCGGTATCGGTAATCGAGGCATTGACGGTCGGATATTCTCTAAGAGCTACACAGGCGGCCTTCACAACGAACGGCATATAGGTGATATTGGCGCCATAGGTTTTCTTAAACTCGTCCTTGATCTCTTTGCGGAATGCGACCAGATCGGTAAGATCGATCTCCTCGAATGTAGTTACATGCGGCGAGGTGTGAACCGACTTGACCATGTGTTCGGCAATCAGTTTTCTGGCTCCAACAAGCGGTTTGCGGGTTGTCCGCGCGGCTTCAGGCATCGGCGCAAAGACCGGAATTTGGACTTGAACTTTTGGCTTCAAAGGTGCCTGCTGAGTCGTTCCCGATGGCGCTCCTGATGAGGCAAACAGAGGCGTTGTATACGATGCCGGCGCATCCGGCGATGGAATCGGCCCGGAAGTAAAGCCCGCCGATGAAGTTCTACTTTCAACTGTACGCATAACATCTTCAACCGTAACAAGGCCATCTTTGCCGGTGGGAGTTACCTGCGATGCATCGATACCGTATTCGCGAATGAGCATCTTCACTTTGGGAGACATTTTCCCCTTGCCAACGGCCGCTGTTCCTTTAATTGCTGCGGCAGGTGCCGGGGCCGCTTTAGCGACTGATGCAGGTTGTTGCTGTGGTGTCATTTCCGGCTGTTTCGTAGCGCTTGAAGGCTGCGGCGCTGGGGCCACTTTGCCGTCATCGATAGTGGCAATCTTGGCTCCAACCCGAACAACCTGGCCCTCGGTCGCATACGTTTGGGTGACGACTCCCGAGGCTTCAGCGGGAATTTCGACATTCACCTTATCGGTCATCAATTCGACAAGCGCCTGGTTGATTTCGACCTTGTCGCCGACTTTAACTTTCCATTCCAAGATGGTCCCCTCAAGGACCGATTCTCCCATCTGGGGAACTATGACATCGATTGACATAAAATCAGTATTCCTTATCTGCTCAAAATAAACATGTTCATACACATAATAGGCCGTAATATAAGGGCATTTTAAAGCTGGCGTCAAGCGGCGTAAATGGATAATCTCACCGCTCTTATGAGGCGAAAAAACGATATTTCGACAGGATCGTTAGCTATGCCTGATAATAAAAAACCGCTTTTTCACAAAGCGGCTTTTAGAAATCTTGCGAGAGCGAGGCGGGCTATTTCAGGAGCACCATCTTCTTGGTCTCGCTTGCGCCTTCCCGTTGAAGTCGATAGAAGTAAAGCCCGGTTGAAACAGCTCTCCCTTCGGTATTGCTCCCATCCCAGGTTACAGTATACGTTCCCGGCCCCTGAGTCTGGTCGACCAATGTGCGCACATTCTGTCCGAGGAGATTATAGACCGCAAGTGTCACCCGCTGTATGCGCGAGCCTGTGCTGCCGTTAATTGTATACTCGATAGTTGTGCTTGGATTGAAGGGGTTTGGATAATTTTGAGCCAACGAGAATCCGGCGGGCACAAGTCCAGCCTGTTGGTCATCATCGATGCCCGTTGCAGTTCCCTTTCCGAAAAAGTTAATAATCCGAGCTATCAGCGAATCTTTGGGTTTAGAGTTTAATGAGCCATCACTCAGATGCTCAATCGCAAAGCTCAAAAACACCGACTTGTATGAGCCATCATAGAGCACTCCACATGTACCGAGCGACGTATTACTACCGTTCGTACCGAGGGTGAACAGACTCTGACCACCGTTGATTGGTGTTAAAGTGCGGTGAGTGCCATTATGACCGCCGGTCGTATTATATCTGCTGCTGTCACTGACCTCAAATCCGGGCACACCATAGAAGTAAGTGGCAAACAGTGAATTTCCAGCTGATGCCTTCAGATATGTTTCCATGAATGTTGAATCAAGGGTAGTCAACTGAGTAGGAACAGTCATGCTGGACAGGCATAGATTGCCCCCGCCATCCATATGTTGCTTGATCGCGCTTATATCAGCCGCTGTCAGGGTTCCGCCCGCTGTTTGCGAGCCGGTAAACCAGAAAACGGAACTATATTTTGCAAGCTCTGCCGAGGGTGGAGTTCCTCTTACACTCTTGTCCCAAATTGCGTAAGGAAGATTCATCCTATCAAGTACTACGGTGTATCTGCTCTGGAATCCTCCAGCGTTGTCGTCGTCAACAAGCATAATCTGAGGCGCTCCAAGTGTAACTTTTGACTGGAAAGTTGTTACAAATAGGCCATCGCCATTGCTGAGACTGATAACCGAGTCGCTGTTCAGCGTAATGGTAAAATTGACTCCTTTGGATTGAAAGTCCGCCGGAATAACAATCGAAATCGGTGTGTGCATCCGAATCGGGTCGGTGAATGTAGGATTAAGAAATGTTTCGAGTTTTCCGGGATTGCCGCCGAAAGTGAGCGTGGGGTTATCGCAGGTCAAGGTGACCTTTGTATCGTAGGCGATTTTAGCCAGATTCAGCACTCCCATATTAAACTTAATCGTTTCACCAGCTTCGAAAATACCATCGTTGTCACCTCCCGGGAGATTATCGGAAAACTTAATCGAATCGCCGCCTGAGAGAACAACCCAGGGTCTTGAGTACGAGATGTCAAGATCGGCGTACATGATCGGCCCAGAATTGGAAATATTCCAGACGCCGACCTGAGTTGTCAGTCCGCCTATATTTGTAGAGGAATTAGGGGTAGTGAAATTTGTAAAGTTTCTCTTATTGGTTGACCCCGGCCAGGTATCACCGGCATCGCCGCTACTGCCGTTAATTAGTCCATTTAATCCATCGGCTTGTTCGAGCGCTACGAGATATCTATTCGTGTCATTCTGAGCGCCGGCTCCCTGGTCGTAATGATATATCATAAGACCGGCCCCTGGCAGGGCCGCATCAAAGCCGACTTTCTGACGATTTTCGACAATCCACCAATCAAGCGAACTAACCGATGCATTTCGCAAAAGATAGACGACTGCTTCTGTTGTCGTTTGTGGGAACTCGACCTGACGCGTGTTCTGAGTCAAGATGGTTGCCTTGGCAAAACCAAGATTCCACTTACACCATCCGTCGAAATGAGCCGGCACACGGCCGTTCTGATTCCAACTTCCTCCTGACATGAGTGACCAATTTCCAAGTCCGCTGGCATTAGAGTTACTTCCGACATCATATAGATCCGGAAGACCGAGCACATGCCCATATTCGTGAGCAAACACGCCCATCGTCGAGATCGTGCCGCCATATTCTTCCGGATTTAATGTGTACTGAGAGAATCTCATCCCGTCCTTATTTTGAGTTACGCCCGACTTATGCGACCAAATGCCCCACTGACCGGTCTCGGCGCCGGGTCCGGCATGGACGATGATAACTCCCTCAACGGTATTGTTATTGTTGTTGTCATATCTACTGAAATCCACTCCGTGAGTGTCGGCTGAGTCAATAGCTTCCCGTGCAAGCACCGAGCCGGTACCACCAAGTCCACTGTTGGTGCCGACGTAATATGAATAGGGCTTGTCCATGGTGTACCAACCATGAACTTCGCCAATCATAAAGAATTTGCCATTTGAGTTTTCCATATAAAAATCGGTCATTGAACCCGTCGGGTTGCTTTCGGGTGAGCCCTTGATCGAAAACAGCAGAGATTCAAACATCGACGGCGTGCCGTAGACTCGGGTGGAAAGTTTGGTTTGGCCGTCCAACACATATGTGCTGTCGTTCCATTTATAGTCAACAAAATCAACAAGGATTACCGGGACATAGACCGTCTCCACTGAGTCAACCCCAAGCGCCATTTTGGCGAGTATTCTCTCTCTGCTGAAAAGAGAGTGGTCACCGGGCGCGCATCCCCCAGCCTCCTTGAACGCCTTCCAATCCGCTATCTTTTGTTCATAGATCCCCTGTGCTTTCCAAATCGCGATTGCTTCATCGGTAGGAGAAACGGCATTGACAGCAGCAGCCGTCAGAACACAGAGAATGATCCCTGCGACAGCCGCAAGAGAACGAGTTGGATTGTTCATCCTTGTTATCCTTTGTATCGCATGAATTATTTTTTTCATCGTGTAGTTAAGTATCACTTCAGCCTTGTCAATGAATATACGGAAAAGCGTTCATCTTAAAAGAACCATTTTACGGGTCTCGACCCCAAAATTAGTGTCCAGTCGATAAAAATAGATTCCCGTGGATACCGGTTCATTCCGATCATTTGTGGCATCCCAGAGGACTGAATGGCTACCCGGGCCAAGTTCTCCTGAAGTCAAGGTCTTGACCGTCTGACCTTGAATGTTGAAGACCCTGATGGAAACATGACTTCTCTCAGAAAGTCCAAACGATATTGTCGTCGATGGATTAAACGGATTGGGATAGTTCTGCTCGAGGCTGAAGCTTTGCGGCAAAACATCCGGGTCGTCTTCGATTCCTGTCGCAATATCATACTTCGCCCTTGCCCGAGCCATATTCTCATAGAGTTGTCCGAGATTGTCACCGGCAATGAGCGCAAAAGCAACTTCAGTATTTCCCCGAGGTTCAAGGGTTATGGAATTTGAGGCCGCGATGAAAAGCAGATCGCCCGAGAGCGAACTGTCGACATTGTTGACATTCGTGGAAATAAGGCTGAACTGCTGGGTCTTTGTGAAGCCTGTTTTGCCAGTCACATTGGAAATGCTGGTGAACGAATTGACATTTTTTAGCGCAACCAAACCAATAAATGCGCCACCCTCACCATGCTGATAAATAAAGCCTTCGACCTCGTCAAGGTATGCCTTATTTGCGCCGGGCAAATCAAAATCGTTTAAAAAACCGAAGCGGAGGTTAGTCAGACGTTCCAACGTCTTATTCGTCAATGTGTAGTTCATTATGACGATGCTATTATCCTCAAAGCTGGAATAACTAATTGTCTCCTGCGAGATGGTTATCGGAAGGGGAATTGACGAGCGTCGGTCATCGAAACCAACAGTGTAGCGAAGTTCTCCGACTGTTTGGCTCTGACTGAATTCGCCGATGGGCGCAAAATCGGAAGGAGTAAATGAACCCTGACTATTGCGAATTGCCGATGATAGCTGAAGTGCGCTCCTGCCCACTATCAAACCGGATTCATAGAGTAGATTCTCAGAATTCCCGAAACAAAAACCTTCGCCATTGAGATTGTAAATCGAGCCGTATGCCAGGCCGTACTGCCCAAATCCTGAGACTGAAAATCTGACAGCAGTCCCAGCGTGTGACACATTTGGACCGGGAGGAATAAATCCAACGGTTAATATCAACTCGACACTATCAATGACAGATCCATCGGTCGTCTCGACATAAAGTACCAAACTTTCTGAAGCCCCATTCGGCACCGATTCGTTGATCATCAGTGTAAATGGTATAGCATTCATTGCCGTTACCCCGCCTTCGCCGAAAATGAATCCTGACTGCTGATTGATAACGGCGACATTACCCGCCGTGCGGGGCTTCAAACGACCTTGAACTGAGGCATTCAAAGAGAAGTTTTGCGTAAGATACAGGGTAAGTCCGATCAGTTCGCCCGGCGAGGCGACGCCATCTCCGTTGACAATTTGTCCTGCCACCGAAAATTCCGCTCGACTCGGCGCTGAAAGAAAGTCAGGCAGGCGGGACGCGTCGACCAACCCATATCCGTAGGCATTGTCTTCACCTACAGGCCCGAGGTCATTTGCGGCATTTATTAACGCTTGTTTTATTTCGTCAACTGTTGCGTCGGGATTGTACTGGCGGCACAGCGCCACCAGACCAGCAATATACGGAGCGGCCATCGATGTTCCGCTCATAAAAGCAAACCCGCCGCCCTTGGTCGAAGAACGGACAACCACACCCGGAGCAACCAACTCGGGCTTGATATGTGTCGGATCGCAGGCCGATGGACCGCGGCTTGAAAAGTTTGCGACGACATTGCCGAGATCAATCGCGCCGACCGAGAATGAGTTGGTTGGACTGCTTCCTCTGTCCGCTGGATTTCTGATAGTTTTTTGATTTGGTCCTTCGTTTCCGGCCGCGAAAATTGTTACAATTCCCGCCGCTTCAACATTATCAATAACAGACCAAAACGTTTGGTCGCAGGGACCAAAGAGGCCGGTCGGGATACCCCAACTGTTGAGAATGACATCGGGGACATCATTCGTTGTGGAGATATTTCCATCCGGATTGAGAGACCACTGAAATGCGGCAATAATATCGCTTACAGTCGTACCGAGCGGGCGTCCCTGATCAATTACCGCGGCGGAAATCCACTCGGCGCCGGGGGCAACTCCAAAAGAATCGGCTGATGCCGAACCCACCATTATTCCCATCGTGTGCGTTCCATGGCCGACTTTGTCTGATGGCAGGCTGTCTGGTGAGACACTGGAAAACCAGGAGGAGGAGAGAGTACTATGTCTTCCACGCCATTTTGATGATAATGCCGGATGGGCACCTTCGACTCCGGTATCGAATGAACAGACTAACCGACCTTTGCCAGTCAGGCCCCGCTGCCAAAGTTGAGGAACGCCCATAGCATTGAGCTCGGAGGCTATTGTCGAAACAGACTGTGGAGCGGGAGAGCTTTCCACCACCGGGATAAAGTCGATACCAAGATTTGGTATTATCAATGTCACGGCGCTCATGGTCGAGAGTTTTCCAAGCGAACTTGCCGGAATAGTTGCTGTGTAACAAGGCGCTATCCAGTATAACTGAACTGGCGAACTGGAGATGCTGTTTAAGAAATCTTCCACTTCTCTACGATCTGTCGGAGTTACCGAAGTGAGACTTGTAATGACGGATTGTATTCTTGTATGTCGGCTTATGTTTGGACGCTGGAGCGATTTGGAAACGGCAGCCTCAGTTTCTTTGGTATCCAGGAAAATTAGAACATCAACTAAACTGTCAGCGGCTTGGAGATTGCCAGCTAACGAGGATAAGCTTTCGTGAATGCGATCATTGGCGAAAGAAAATGAGGGAAAAAACATTAACAAAAGAACATTGAGAGTCAGTAAACTCTGTCGGACTTTATGAAATCGCACCTGACTCCTTCCATTCATTTCAACAAGGAGTCAAAGAGCAAAGGATATGCCGTGACTTAATGGCTACATAACTCTGCAACTCAGGTCATAACACTTTTTAGTAAATATTCTATCCCCATCAAAGCCATGAGCTTAAAGCAGCACGTAGTCAAGTCGTCCGTAAACTGTAGTTGACAATTGCCAGTTATCAGGATGCAGTATTACCATGCACCCAAATGCAGATAAATAAAACACTTTTTTGCCTGTAATTAATTGTGTCATGCTATATTTGGCCGATGACCTTTTCGAAATTCCATCCGAGCAAACAAACCTACCCTCTATTTCTCGTATTAGGTCTCGCGGCTTGTGTTCGCCTGCTCTATCTCTACCTCTATCAGGGCCTTCCTGATTGGGATCAACTGACTATTGATAACTACTACTACCACAACTGGGCTCAGACGATTGCGAGAGGGAATATTTTTGGCGAAACGACATATTTCCGAGCGCCTTTCTATACATTTGTTCTGGCCTTTTTCTATGCGCTGATTGAGCCATCGTTATGGGCTGCCCGCTTCCTTGGCCTGGCTATCGGCCTTGCGTCAGTTTACATGACATTTCGCTTGGGCGAGAAGCTTTCCTCGCGCACTGTGGGTCTCATTGCGGCTATGATCCATGCCTTCTATCCGGCAATGCTCTACTTCGAATCCGAATTGCTCGCGGATCCCCTTTTCGTGCTTCTATTGCAAATTGCCTTTTTTCAGATTCTCAACTGGAGAGAAAAGCCGTCACAGAAATTATTGTTTTTGGTGTCCGCGCTCTTTTCTCTTTCCGCACTGACCAGACCGACAGCGCTTCTTTTTCTTCCGCTCCTGGCAACTCTCGTTATCCGCCTTAGTGGCACTCGGCGCGAGACTCTCATGAATCTTGCCGTGTTGGCGCTCGCCGCATTGCTTGTTATTGGTCCGGTGACACTCCGAAATCGTCTTGTAGGCGATGAATCTGTGCTTATCGCCTCGCAAGGGGGGATTAACTTTTTTATTGGAAACAATGAAACTGCCGACGGAGTATCCGCCTTCCTCCCCGAGCCGCTTGGCTTCAACTGGCAATATGCTGATATCGCATTCTTTGCCGAGAAAACATTGGGCGAAAAATTATCCCCCGGCAAAGTATCCGACTACTGGACAGATCGCGCATTCCAGTGGATTTTTGAAAATCCGTTTTCTTTTTTTAAACTCACGGCAAAAAAACTTCTCCTCAATTTTAGTAACCGGGAGATCGCAAACAACCGAGTGGGCGAACCGAAACTTGCCGGCATTTTTCTTCTGACTTCAAACCCGCTTCGATTCGGGCTTATCTTCCCTTTCGCTGTGCTGGGAATAGTCATTACCTATAAGGACCGCAGGCAAGCTCGGTTACTTGTGCTGTGGTGGGGTTTATTCATAGCCCTCGGGTCTCTTTTCTTTATTACCAGCCGATTTCGGCTTCCTCTCCTCCCTTTTTATTTTATTTTTGCGGCCATTGCAATCCAAGCGATGTTTCAAAGCCGATTCCGCCTATTCGGATCACATTGGAAATACGCCGCCGCCTTTATCCTGGCTTTGGCGACCTCCTGGCTTCCCATAAAGATCTCCGCGCACTCGCATGTCGGTCTTCTACAAACCACAAAGGGACTATTTCACTACAACAGAGGAGAGTATCAACAGGCTCTCACATATTTCAGTCAAACTCTACAGATCGACTCAACAATTCCCGAGGCTAATTTCAATTTGGGCAACGTGCATTTCCGTCTCAATAATACCGATTCTGCGCGGTTCTACTACGAAAGAGAGCGCCGCACCAATCCATTGCGCGGAAAGAGTTATATAAATCTCGCCTCCCTTTCTCTCATTGGAGGCAAAACGGCCGAAGCCAAACGGATAATCGAGCAGGCTCTGCTCTTGCGACCGTATGATCCTATTGCGCAAAACATAAGGCTGAGGATTGCCGCCGCCACAGAGCCGGTGGACTCATTTATGTCTATCACCAAAGACGCTATCCAAGACACTGACTCAAATCTTCAACTGATAAACGAAGCCGCAGCCATACTTACAGCATCGCAGGTTTTGGATTTCGCGAGAGAGATACTCGACGCGTCGCTCGCTGTCACACCGCCGCCGCTTGAAAATGATTTTCGTATGAGCGAGCCTGATTTCTTCAAAATTCGGTCTCAGTTTTCCATCGAGAAGGCCAAAGTCTATTTTCAGCTTGGTTTTATTTCTGGACGTCAGGGACGATTCTCCGATGCCGTATCATACAGCAGACAGGCGATAGCGTATGATTCACTGCTTTCGGCAGCATATGTAAATCTGATCAGCGGATTAGTCTCAACAGGAGAAAATCTAATGGCCGACTCGGTTCTCAACGAATCTTTGAGACGATTTCCCAATGATTCGCTCCTAATGGAAATCAAAGCCCAACTCAGACAATAAAAAAACGAGACTGAGTAATCAGTCTCGTTTTGAAATCAATTCAAAGTGTCTCAATTATTTGATTGGCACTCCGTAGGTGACATCCTCTGCGTTCTTGGACTTATCGTCATACAGCTTCCAGTAACGCTGTCTCATCTCATCAGCTGAGACAGGGTATTTTGCGCTGGTCGAGTATTGACCCGAGGTGAAGTCATCAGGGCTGGCCTGAGCTTTCGGCGCGTAGAGCCAAGTGAGCATCTCCCCTACAACTTTCTGAGAGGAATCGGTCTCAAGGGAATACGGGGTAAAGTTCCAGTGGGCCGTTCGGAAGAATCCGCGATCCAGTCGGAATGCCACCGGTGTACCGTCGAAAACGTATTCGGGATAGGGAAGAATATGTGACGCTCCATATTTTGACTTGTAAAGGTGTGATATTTCAGTCCGGAAATCTCGAACTGTCCAACCGACCTCCGGCAACGCGCCGACAATCATCTTGCCTGAATCCGGCCCGTTCGGACGGCGGAAGAGAGGAAAACTACCGGGTGCCTTCGACCATTTGTATCTATTCTCGAGTTTAAGCGTGTCCACCTTTAAGTCAGGCCACTTGTTAGGATTTAAACTATACGCACCAACAAAATCTTCAATTCTGACATTAGCAGTGCCAATAGGCGTATTTCTTGCCCAATAATCCCAACCCGTGAAGACCATCGAAATCGCCCCGAAATAGAACGAATAATTCGGAAACTTTAGGTCGCAGATAATTGGAACGAGAGACTTTGGAGGGAGACCGACAGGTCCCGAACTTGAGCCTTCGAGCAATGAACGTCCCATTATCCAAACATTGACACCTGCCTGCAACGCTTGCGGAAGAAAATTCTTGACAATGTTGGCGGTCAGCTGAGACGACTTCGAGTCGTCACTGTAAAGAATCAATACTTTATATGACAGAAGCTGTTTTAAGGTGATGGTAAAACCTTGGGCAGTGTTCGGGCGTATATAGTCCTTCAAGCTGTCAAATTCTACAGCTGATGCACCGGGATTTGAGTCAAGATTCCATTGGCGTATAGTCGATGACCAGTAGTTTCGGACAAACTTTAGAGAATCAATCGAATTGTGATTAATTATCCCGTTGTCTGTTGACGCTTTCTGCATATCGACAATACCAATATCGCGCTCGTACTTGGCCTCAACGGCGGTAAAATGAACAAATGCCGGAGTGAGATCTGGCACAAGCGCGTCATCACGGCATCTCACCCAAAAAATGAATCGGGCATCTCGAGTCACATCCGACGGGTCCGACTCAAAGACATTGTAGATTGAATCGCGAGTGTCAGACACCCATGGATCTATACCGTCGAAAGAACTCGCAGCAATCTTGTTGTAGCCTGCGTTTATAAAGCCGGTGTCATCAACAAGTAAAAGGGTATCGATAATTCCAAAGGCAGTGTTTCCGGTAATGGCATCAATGAATATCCTCTGGCAGGAAATCGAGTCGGGAAACGTGTCGCAGATATCAAAATACGCGGGCGGGGTCTGCCGAAAACGATAAACTTTCGCGTCTGTGGTGACAAAGACTTTTTGCACATACTTTTTCATTATCCTGTCAAAGGCTCTGTCCCTTGATGTATCCGCGAGCGAGTCGCTATAGTTATACGGGCCGTAGAGACGCCATTCAAATTCAAACGGAGGCGGATCGGCGGGATAATCCAATACATCCGTGCCGCGCCAGCTCATCTTGACACCAGTAATTCCAAACGGAAACTTCGAGTCGATAAATGTCGCTGGATCCGCTCGGTTGAAGTTTGTCACGAAGGTATTTGGGGGATTGTCTATCCTCAAAAATCTACGGAAGGCAATTTGTGAGCCCATGAGTTCGTCATCAAAGGCCTGGATGAAAACAAATTGCGGAACCTTGGTCGTCACCGGATTGGTAAGTTCGGCAGACATCGGAATAATGTTGCTTGTCTTCGGATCTCCGGCTTGGGGGTTGACATCGAGGTACTTCCAGATGGTATCGATGTAAGCAGGCAGGACATCACGACTGAAATTGTCAACCTGCAGTAAACTGAGCGGCAATGGAAGATTGAGACGGTTGGCGATTGAATCCTCACGGATGACCGCATAACGGTAATACTGGATCTGACCATCGCGGTCCTGGCCCACCCAGTGGATTATCGGATTGGTCGAGAATGTGGTATTCTCTGCCGGAACATTCACAAACCATACAATCGGTTGTTCGTTGTCGATTTTATCACCTTCAAGACGCTTGGAACATCCGCTGGCAATCAAAGAAATAAGACAAAAGAATGACAGACCAAGAGAGAGTCGTAAACGAAATATATTATTCATTAAAAAAAGTACCCTTCCTCAGCTTAAAATCCGAAAGACATTGAAAAGCGATGAACCTCGGTCAGGATGTCAAAATCCTGAAAGGCATAGTCAATCCGTATTTCGCTCTCTTGACCAAACGGAAGACGGACGCCTCCGCCGGCGGTAAATCCATCAACATCATAGTTAAATCTACTGCCGCCGCGAAGTACAAACATATCTTTATAGGTATACTCCACACCGGCGTTATACTTTTCCAGATTGTCCGAAGGATGAGAGCCTTCGGCTGCAAATGTGGCAACATGATCAGACATTTCAAGCATATTAATCGAGCCGCCAAATTTGAAATTGATGGGCAAAGGATAGTCCTCGCTGATGAATTTGAGATCGGGGCCGAAATTGGTAATAACCATAGCGATCTTGAAGCCGCGATAACCGGTGTTATAAAGCGTCCCAACATCGGCCGACCATCCGGAAGCCGCAAAATCATGCGTGAACTCACCTATATAACGCACTGTAAGCCCCACCGAAAAACGGTCAGTCAAATATCGGCCGTAGCCGAGTGATAACGCAAAATCATTGTAGGAGAATTCACGACCGGTTCCCTTGGGTCTGCCATACGTAGACTCCAACATGCTCCCCGAGGAGAGAGCGTACGTGCCAATTCCCAGCACGCCTCCAATAGACTCCAGCGGAAGACCAATAGCCGCAAAGCCGTATCCGATATCTGCCGGCATGGAGATATATGTAGCCATGGCTTCTTTGCCGAGCAGGTAAGAAAGCGCCGCCGGATTATAGTAGACCGCCGAAATATCATCGACAGTCGCTGCAAAGGCTTCGCCCATTCCCATCGCTCTGGCTGAAACACCGAGTTCAAGAAACTGCGCGCCCGTTGTGCCAACTTTCGCCTGCCCATAAGCAGTTGCGGGAGAGAATGAAACCACGAAGGTCATCAGCAACCCGCACAGCGCAAGAGAAGCAACGGAGCAATCGAGTGTGGGCATTCGGCGCCGTACCATATCAAAAACCGGGTGTCTCATTGTAACCTCATCTATTGTCATACCAAACTTATCCATTATCAATTTCGTGTGTTATAGGCTGATCTGAAGACCGACCTGTACCTGACGGGGGCGCTCATATCTCGCTGGATCATTGTTAAAATCTGTTCCGCCAAGAACCAACCCGCCTATGTTTTGGTCAGTATCCGCACGGCCAGTCTTCTCATAGATATCCACAATATTACGGCTATTGAGAATATTGGCCATTTCGAGAATAAAGCTGTAATCAATGCCGGCCAATTTGAAATCTTTCGAGAAGCGCATATCAAAGTTAACAGTCGTCGGTATTCTCAACGAATTGATAGGCGGGGACTCCAAACCTAATGGCTCCAAATTCGGGTAATCAACGGTCGGAGTAAATGGCGCGCCGCTTTCGACAATTGACTCGAGCGCCAATGACCATCCGCTGGGAATGGGCAGACCGAACAGCCGGGGTTTGACCGTGTTTGGAATAAAAACCTGAACAATGGATTTGAGCGAGTGCCGGATATCATTATCCAGCGGATTCTCGTCCAAAGGTGCCGTTAGCAGGTAGTTCGCTTGATAGTTCGGATTGGTCTGCGAAGCTTTTCCGAACGCAAAAGCATAGGTATAGCTTACTTGTCCGGTAACGTATCCACCCGATCGTTTCTCCAAAGTCAACTCAAGTCCGCGACTGCGGCCATAGTCAGAATTTGCATAAATTTGGCGTTTAACCGGGCCGCTTTCATCGGTGAACTGATTAATCTTATCGAACTCATCCTTAAAATATCCCTGAACGTCAAGCGAATAGCTCTCATTCACGGCATATTTAACTCCAAAAGAATATTGAATGGTCTTTTGATAGTCTAAGTTTGGATTTCCAAGCACTGCATTCTGATCCACCGACGAGGTATTTCTCGCAAAGAATCGGTCAAATGTCGCTAATTGGAAGAAATGACCATAATTGAAATATACTTTTGCCTTGTCCGAGATAGGATATGAAAATCCAATTCGAGGCGAGATTTTTTGACGGTCACCTAAAATGAGTCCGCCTCGGTCATCACGACGAAGGGTTACAGCTAAATCCCTGGTGTCCTGTAGAAAATAATCCAGACGGAGACCAAGATTGGCAATCATTGAACCATATTCGATCTTATCTCGAAAATAAAACGTTCCTTGCAACGGATCGTAGCCAAAGAAGTCGCGGAAAGCTCCCCGTTCGCCGTAAGCGCCGCCATCAAGCCTGCCGCTGTAAGGTTGGTACGGCCTGTCGATACGCTCATAGGAAAAAACATCTCTTTGCAACGAGAAGCCGCCTTTTAGTTCATGGGCGCCAAGCTGTCGGAATATTTTTACTTCACCACGATAGGTCTGTGTGCGGTTTCTCGACCAAATAACTTCTGGCCTATACGTCAAGGGATCAAGAAACGTCGAACTGCCGCCAAGATCAAACCGGCCGTTTCCGTTGTCATCAGTAAACGGCTCTCCGACGTTGTACTGAAAATTTGGTGCGTCGTAGAGACCATTACCATTTCTATCGTAATACGGAATATTCGGAGACCAAATCGAAGTCGGGCCGTTATATCTTCCGTCATGATTGAGATCATGGTTAATGGTCGGATCGTTGCTTCTCACGAAGTTGTCTGTTCCGGCGTTGTACACACCGTTGCCGTCGAGGTCGATAAACGGCTCACCCAGCACTGAATCGCCATCGATATACGGCTCCTGCAATGGAGTTCCAACCAGCGCTCGGCGATCTCTATCAAAAATGCCATTCCCATTGCGATCCTGCAGGTCATCTCCGCGATCCCATACCCCGTTTCCATTAACGTCAATGTATGGCTCGCCCTCAAGGCTGTCGGAGATGCCATTATTGTTAAAACGGAAATTTGCAAATGAGCTACCGCCGCCCTGCAGATTCTGTAGGCTAAGGTATTCGCCTATGGTATAGGCCGGCCCGGTAAAATCTGATCCATAGATGGCTGAGTCAGGGAAGAGATTTATTATCGGTTCAGGGACATCATAGACACCATTGCGGTTAAGATCTGAGAAGGTCTCCCAATCGGATTGAAGCGCCATCTGATCTGGGTCCAGACCCTTGCCGGGGTTATTGGGATCGCCCGGTCTCGAAGTGTTCTGAAGATTTGTGTACGACACTATTGCTTCATAGGTGAAGTTCTTCTGAATCTCATGGGCAACTTCCAGAGAAAGGCTCTGTCGTTTTTGTGTATTAACAGGGGCGGTATTCGCGCTGAAGCGATAACTCCAATCGAAACTGGTTGTGCGAGTGTCCCACAACTTGTACGAGAACACGAATTTAAGATTTTGTTGCGGACGGAATCTCGTGTTCGCTTGAAAATGATATCGATTGTATAGTCGTTCGGGGATATCCAAACCGAATAAATTGAAATTCCCAAAATTCTTACGCGTTGCCGGTGAATCATAATTCTGATATTGGAAGTCGCCATCGTGCTTTTCAACTTCGCCATAAAGGAAATAAGTGAATTCCTTTTCCCTGAGGAAATTTATCCCAAGGGCGGGGAGAATTCGATTGGTCAGGATCGGGTCGGGACCCGAAAGCGTTAAACGGAGGAAATCTTCGTTTTGGGAGTACTTGTTGAGTCTTCCGTTACCAAGGTCATCGGTCGTATAATAAATATTGGCATTCGTGTTGTCCTTGGAGCCGACTTGCGAACGAATGTTCACAATACCCGAAAGCGCATTTCCATATTCAGGATCAAAGCCATCTTTAATAATTTGCAGTTCCTGGATCGATCCGGCCACAAGAGACAAATTGGCTCCGGCTGAACTACCGCCGAGCGGATCTCCTATCGGCACGCCATCAACAATATAGCCCACTTCACCCCCGCGACCGCCGCGAATGAAGATTTCTCCGCCACGGCCCTGCTGAACACCGGCAACCTGCTTGAGAATATTGTCAACGGTCGCTACCGGACGCTTGCTGATTGATTCCTGGGTAATTGATGCCGAACCGGAAGTTTCATACTTGTCGATAATATCGCGTTTACCAACAACGGTAATCTGCTTGTCAATGGTGGCAACCTGTTTAGTCATCTTTTCGGAGATTTCTGTGGTCAGATCGACCTTGACGTCGACTTTGGTCACTTCAACAGTATTGTAATCAAGAGAAGAAATTTTCAGCGTGTACGTTCCAGGGTCCACACGGAGAATAGTGTATTTTCCATCTACATTAGTTACCGCACCCTGTTTAGTACCGACAACAACCACCGAAGCGCCGATAACCGCTTCGCCAGTCTCCTTGTCAAGAATGGTTCCTTTTATCTGGCCGGTCGACGCAGAAAATGCGGAACTGGCGCCCAAAACAACCAGCACGGCGAACACCAGATGAAATCTAAGAAGTCCATTAGCTCTACAAACCATTTATTCTTCCTCCTCGAGAAATATCACCTACACCAAATATCATTCACATTTATATCGAATGATCTTGACGCCTGGAGCCGCGCGGTACTTTGGACGATTGATAAAATACTTCTAAGCGACAAAGATATGAGGAACACTTTGCCCTAAACCAACCCTTTACACGCGATTCGCATCATGCGTTATCATTCAGCCGTCGAGCGATTCTTGTCAGTCGCAAGACAGGCAAAGGTACGCGCTCGAACCGACCAAAGTCAAGACCTTTTTTCCCTTATCCGTTCCGGGTATCAGAAAGACTTCCGACCACGGCTGTTTGTTTAATGCAATCTCTTTTTTTTAGGGGCTCAGAAGAGATTTCCAGCGACCTGTCTTTTATCACTGCTGCCATGCTCTCTGTTATCTCTCCGCCGGCAAACTCCACTCCGGTTTCTTCCTGAAGCGTCTGCAGGAAGACTTGCGATGCCTCTCCAAACTCTTTTTCCCCCACAGTCTTCAGGCTTTCACCATTACTTGTCTCAACGTACTTTCCGGATGCTGGTCTGAGATGCAAAGCTGGATGAACAGCCACCCCTCGCCATTTTATGGCTCCATGTTGCAGGAATGCTGCCCCGATCCGGCGTTGCGCCGAGCCGACGATTTTCCCCATGGAGGTGGTCAGCTCGTTTCGCGAAACAGATGAAAAACATGCCGCTTTATGAAAAAAATCCCGTTTTCTCTCCTGTTCGTTTTCCGCAGACTCAGCGGAATACTCTGATTGGACACGGTAATGGCTTAGAAAACAGCGAATTATTGTGGCGATTTTCTGCGATGTCTGACCGATATTTCCACTGAAACCAGCCCCCTCTGATGCATTTGCGGATATCGAATACGTGAGCTCGGACGGGTCATGCAGCAGGGCCCTGCCTCCTGTTATTCTCCGGATGACAGGAGTATCCCCTACCTCCTCGCCCAGAAACGCCGTATCGGCGTTTTGATTACAGCCAAAGGTTATAGCTGGCTTTTGCCATGTGTACAGTCGGGCATAGATAGTATGCGGACTCTGGACGGCCTGAAATAGAAGCCATTCATCGAAGGCCATATTGAAAAATGGATCGGAGGCAAAGTGAAGAAAACAGAGTCCCTCGCGCTTCATCTACTAAAAGAACTGAAGAAAATGCGCGAAGACAACAGGAATTTAGACAAAGAGCCTACGCAATGGGCAGGTCAAGAGCCTTCAAATTGAGATTGTACTCTTTAATCTTGAGTCGCAACGTTGATTCGGGAATATTAAGCCGGTTGGCAGCATGTTTCTTTATCCCTCGACTTTCCATGAGGGCCTTGATAATAAACCGTTTCTCATGGTTCGAGAGAAAATCGTACAAAGAATAATCCTGCGAGAATTCAACGACGTCGGCAGCGTTCCCACTGAGGACAGAGGGAGAGGCATAGTTGTTCGTAGACTGACTGATTCGAGCGGAAAGGATCTCGACCCTGATTTTTTCGTCGTCTCCAGCAAGAAGAACCAGTTTTTTCATTTCATTTTCCAACTCGCGAACATTTCCTGGCCAGTCATAGGCCATCAAATGCCGCGTAACTTCTACGGTACAGGTCTTGCCGCTTTCAAGAAGCATATGGTTCACAAGTAGAGGAATATCCTCTTTCCGCTCGCGTAGGGATGGGAGACGGAAGCTGAAGGCAGAAAGTCTATAGAACAGATCCTGACGGAAGCGCCCGGCCGCCATTTCTTCTTTCAAATCCTTGTTTGTGGCCGAAAGAATTCGGACATCGACTTTTCTCGGTGTGCTCTCCCCAAGTCGGACGATCTCTTTGGATTCCAATGCCCGAAGTATTTTTGCCTGAATCGAGAGCGGCATATCGGCTATTTCATCGAGGAAGAATGTGCCGCCATGAGCTTCTTCGAAAAGACCGGGTTTGTCACGATCAGCGCCCGTAAATGAGCCGCGTCGATATCCAAAAAGCTCTGATTCCAGAAGTGTTTCCGGCAAAGCGGCGCAGTTGATTGAAATGAAGCGCTTGTCTCGCCGATTGGAGTTATAGTGTATGGCTCGGGCCAAAAGGTCTTTGCCACATCCGGTCTCGCCTTCAATCACGATTGAAATCGGGGAATCAACTATCTGCCTGACCTGATTGAGCAAATCAAGCATCTGGCTGCTCTGTGTAATAATATTGGCAAAGGCCGCTTCCTGACGAAGCTGGGCTTTGAGACGTCTATTATCCTCGATGAGCTTAATCTTATGCAATTCCGCCGCCTTGAAGGCAATGATGTCAGAAAAACCGACTGCAAAATTGAGTTCGTCCTGTCCAAACGGATTGATAGTGTTGTCTGGCGACAGCTTATCCAAATAGAGGAAACTGTTTGAGTTGTCGCTCATTTTGAACGGGACAACAATTACGCTTGCGACCGGATATGGGACTTCAGGGAAGAGATTATTTATATAGGGATCGCGACGGCAGTCAAGCAGGAGAGTCGGCTTTACAAGCGAGACTTCCTGTCCAAGAAGCTGTCGGAAGGTATCATCAAATTTCTTAATCTGCTGCGGCGTTATCGGGAACGAGGCGACCACCGGGCTCTCGGTAAAGTCAGGTGAATAGACTATCCCACGGTCAGCTCCGGCTCTGCGGAGCAGAAGATTGAGGACATCGTCCATTTTGCCGCTTTTGAGGTCCTTCGTATCCCCTTGCGTAACAAGATTGCCAAAAATCTTGAAACTGTTTTCTTGTGAAATTGACAGCGCCACAGCCTGATCGGCCATTGTGGTAAGAAATTGATTAACGGCTCGCACTTTGCCAGTATCAGAGAGGGTGGTAAATAATTTCTCAGCACGACTTATCTTCTTGAATCCGCGCGACAGATCGCCGCGTGAACAGGCAAAGAGTCCGGAACGGAAATCGGCCTCGGCCAGCCAGAAATCAAGTTTGAGCTTTTTGAAGATACGCGTAGCTTCATCATATGCACTTCGGATTTTTTCATGTTCATCAGAGCCGGATTGTCCCGAGATTTCGGCGTAATAAAGCAGGGTGCGGGCCAGATCAAACGGATCGCCCGCCTCGCGGACAGTTTCGACAGCCCGTGTGATATAATCCATCGCTTCGTCGTATGAGGAACGCGATGCAAAAACCTGTGCGATAACTTTTTTGGCCAGACCCGCTTCGATTTTTTCACCCATTTGCTGGGCAAGTTCAAGCGCCTTTTGGGCATATTTCATGGCTTCGTCAAGGTTATCGAGCGACAACTCGACTTCGGCCAATCTCCGGGCCGATTGGGAGACCAATGCCGACTCAGGTGCAAGCAATCTACCCTGATGATAGGCCTCGCTCAGGATCGATTTGGCCTTGAACATATCTTTTTTCTCGATAGCCATTTCGCCCTGATACTCAAGCAGAATTATTTTTTCGCGTTTCAGATTGAGACGATCAATTATTACCTGAGCGCGCTTCCAATACCTGTCGGCCGAGGTAAATTCTCTGCGGCGCAAATTAAGGTAACCAAGCGAGAGCAGGTTGACCGCCTGTGAGGTCTCCTCGTTGTGGGCGACGCCATACTCGAGTGCGGCAGTAAGGTCTTTCTCTGCGGCGCTCCAGTTTCCGGATAGAATCTTTATACGACCTGAGTTACCGGTTAACTGTGCGAGTTGGCGCGGATTGTCAGTACAAAGCAGAGCGGCATCATCAAGCAGGAGGCTGGCCGCAGAATAGTCGCATCGGGTAAACACAGCACGGGCCTGTGCGTTCAGCGAATCTATTTGTCCTTCAATATCGCCGTCTCGTCTAAACGAGGCTAACGCGTCTCTCGCACGAATCTCCGAGTTCTTAAGATCGCCAAGCCCAAAATATGCCTTGGCAAGAATGAGGAGAGCCCGTCCGTAGCGGCGTGTAAGCGGGGAATCGGCCAGAAGCTTGGCCCCCCTGATACCGGCTTCGAGTGATTTGCGGTATTCTCCTTCGAAGCAATATGAATCAGCTTTGAGCGAGAGAAAGAGACCCAATTCATGCTCGGATTGAGCAAAATCAGAGTCGCTAAGCCGTTCGAGCTCAATACGCGCTTCCGGCGCCTTTCGCTGACGATAAAGCTCTTCAACCGCAAGCAGGCGGTTATCGAGATGGAGGTTCTGTGAGGTATGTCTCATCTTACCCTATTGTCCTTATTTGTTCAACGTTACCGGGTTCACCTATCCCTGGTGTGAGTTACGTCGACAAAGATCAGTTAATCGCGAAAACCGACCCATGATGAGCTTAATCGCTTCTTTCCACCATAAAAACGAGATATCTGATACGTGACGCGAAAGATCGATCTCATAACAAAGCTTGATTCCTGTCGTGGAGAACCTGAGCCAATTTGAGTCGTTGAATCTTTAACTATGACAACCGTATCAGCGCCCGGCGGAGGTGGAAAGATAATATGACCACCGCCTGGTGGCTTGTCCGTATCCCATGGGTGTTCGCTTGACACCACTGGTACCGAAACAAAGCAGGCGATGCATGCGACAAGCAACACAAGTAATGTTGAACCCGTCTTGCCCTTCATGAGAATTCCTCCTCGGTATGTTGTGCACGAAAACGAAAATACAAAACGTATTTACAAATAAAGAGAAATCGCCAGCTACGATTACGCTATTTCCATGTAGCCTATGAGGATAATATCAACCTCATATTTGTTACAAGTCTGCTGAGCGACGCAGTTATTGCTACTGTCAAGCTATATTGATAGCAAGGGTTTGTCAAGTACTTTTTTCTAAAAACGCAAAAAATGCGTCGTGGAAGTGTGTGATTGCCATGGCATGCCACGCACCCTGAATTTTATGTAGTTCGGAGCCTCAACCGTTTGATCCTTTGGCCTACTACTTCGTCAATTTGAAACTGAAAATCATGCCAGTTTACCGTCGCGCCCTTTTTCGGGACAGAGCCCACCAAAGCATAGATAAGCCCCCCGACTGTATCATGGTCGCCCTGGTCATAATCGGTATCCAATTGGCTCTGAAGGTCTTCGATAAGCATTCCGGCATCAAGGACATAGGTGTTGTGCGTAAGTTTGACAAACTCCTCCTCTACCTCCTCGTCATGTTCATCTTGTATTTCGCCTACAATTTCCTCGAGGATGTCTTCAAGTGTCACCAAACCGGCCACACCGCCGTATTCATCGGCAACAATAGCGATGTGAACCTTTTCGGTCCTAAACTCGCGAAGGAGTTCGCTTATGACTTTGGTCTCGGGTACAAAGTAAGACGGCCGCATGATCTTACGCACACTAAACGCCTGATTCGTATCCGGTAAATCGCTGAACAAGTCCTTTACATACAGGATTCCGATTACCGAATCGATTGCCTTGAAGTAGACCGGAAAGCGTGAATACCCGCTCTCTTTCACAATTAACTGAACTTCTTTGAGACTGGCAGTGTCATGAATACCAATAATATCCATTCTTGGAACCATAATTTCCCTGACGACGGTTTGGTCGAGCATGAAGATACTTCCAATCATCTCTTTTTCTTCTTTCTCGATTATTGAGCCGCCGATGCCAGCCTGGTCGGCAAGCGTCTCAATGGCACGCTCGACTATATCATCCTTCTGCTCCTCGGTCACATTCTGCTCCTCATTGAGCCGCTTGAAGGCATGCCGGTACATCCGAACTACGGGAAAGAAGAGTATGTATATAGTGGAGATAATCCAGATGTGGCGATGCATCGATTTGTCAATGGCGGTGCGCGAGGTCCGTCTCGGAAGATACTCGACAAAGATGATATGGAGCAGCCAAACTATAAGCATAAAGAGCGGGTAGTAATACCATTGTATAGGCACACCCTCGGGATGCAGTGATTGGACAAACAAAATTGTCAATGTTGTATTGAGAATGAGAACAAAAGAGCGATAGACAGCCAAAACCTGCACAAACGCTCGTGGATCTGCAACAAGCGTGTTGAGAAACCTACGGCGGCGGCGTGATATGCCCGGAAATAGAGTTTCGACCTCTTCTGGATCGATATAAACCGCCAAAGCATAGAGCGCAACGATGTATTCGGTGAGATAACCGAGCGCGATAAAAAGCGGACAGAGCCACATAGTCATAATGGAAGTTTACTCATAATTCCAGCAAGATACGTATCCTCTTTCCCCTTCATTCTCTTCTCTTCTGCCGGACGTTGGTGATCGTGCCCAAAGAGATGTAAAAAGCCGTGGCATGCCAGTCTAAGATATTCGGTCGGCAATGTGGCCCCGTATCCGCGGGCCTGACGCTCGGCAACAGAAACACAGATATAGACTTCACCGAAAATATCATCCGCCTTCGCTTCGGAATCAAGTGGAAAGGAGAGAACGTCTGTCACCTTGTTTTTCCCCCGGTAAAGGCGATTGAGACTTCGAATTCTTGCCGCATCGGTGAACACGAGGTTTATAACCGCATCCGAGTTTTTTCGAAACTCTCGCTTTGAGACACTTTCCGCCAGTTTAACTAATCGCGCCCGTGGTATTTGAGTGGGCGTCTCCTTGTATATCATTAGCTTCATATACCCACATTCAATCAGGCTGCTGTTCTTTGGGATAGCGGACACGGTGGTGAAAAGCGGCCACAAGGATTTGGGCGAAAGCTTCCTTAATTTTTGCAAGGTCCTTGAGGGTGAGCGGACATTCATCAAGTTCTCCTGATTTGAACCGGTCATCAATAATCTTCTGAATCAGGCTGTCTATTCGCGCCGGTTTAGGGTCTTCAAGCGTCCGGCTTGAAGCCTCGACAGCATCGGCCAGCATGGCAATTCCCGTTTCTCGGGTCTGCGGACGTGGGCCGGGATAGCGAAACTCGTCCATGGAATTCTTATCCGCACCCATCTCAAGGGCCTTATTGTAAAAGTACGACATCACCATTGTGCCGTGATGCTCTTCAATAAAGTTCAATACATCATCGGGGATATTTGCCTCCTCGCCCAATTGTCTTCCCTTCTTGACATGACTTACAAGAACTAGAGCTGACATCGAAGGCGAAAGCGACTCATGCTTGGATTTAACTCCCAACTGATTTTCCACAAAGTACTCCGGAATCTCAATCTTGCCAATATCATGATAATACGCCCCGACCTGCGCCAGAAGAGGATTACCGCCGATTGACTTGGCTGCGGCTTCGGTAAGATTACTGACAATTATAGAATGGTGGTATGTCCCCGGCGCCTCAATCGCCAATCGCTTGAGCAAGGGATGGTTGAGATCGGACAACTCAAGCAACTTTATATCAGTCGTGAAGCCAAACAGTGATTCAAAAAATGGGAGGAAAAGAAAAATCGCGAGCGGCACACTAATCACGGCAATGATAAAACCGTAGAGCATTTCGCCAAGCAATTCCTCGTGAGCGCCGATCCGAAGGCTTTCAACTATCAGTATCACAAGGAAATAGCCGAACACTGCCAGAAGCATTATCCGAAAGGCATGCGCCCTCTTGCGTACCGAATGCGAGCTATAGGCGGCAAAGGCGCCGACCACCACCGTTAATAATGTTATGGGAAAGGAGAATCTATGCATGATGCCCAGCAACATTGCGAGCGCAACCACCGAGAGTATACCGACTTCGGCGTCGAAGAGTATCGCGACAATGACCGGTAGGACGGCTACCGGCAGAATATAAATGGAGGTGATAGAGAGGGCTTCTGCGGCATGATTGACGACAAACACAAGAGACAGCTGCAGGACAAACACCAAAAGCAATGCAAGGAGTTTCTGATTTGAATAAAAAATGTCCTGTCTGAAATGATTCAAAAAAAGAAAGAGACCGCCAAAGATCGCAAAAACCAGCACGACTCGTGCCAGAGCTGGCAAGTACGGTACCCACCATCCTTCGCTGACGGCATGACTTCGCTGTAAACGCACCATCTCGCGAAGAATATTTTCCTGCCGTTCGGTTACTCGTCCTCTGATCGGTACAATGATATCGCCAGAATAAATCGTCTCACGTACTGGAGAGCGCACCGAAAGCTCATTTCCCACCCGCTCGGTGTATTCGTCAGAGTTGACAAAAGCATCAGGCTCTATAAATGCCCGGCCAATGAGATAGTAATCTTCAACAGTAAAGGAATCTATCGGAGCGCGCCGGTTGAGTTCTGTGAGCAGTCTCGCATTTCCGAGCGGCAAGTCAAGTAGCTTATCTTTGAGAAGAACCATCTCACGCTCCCCACGGCGGAAGATAATTGAACGCTGACGATAATCAGAGAGCGCCGCGACACTTCGCAAAACTCCCGCTTCATAGATTTCCGTCTGAAAAATCTCACTCAGAGTAAGTAGCAAATTTTCGAGATTAAATGCCGGGTCCATTGAGTTGCGTATCGCAGATAAGCTTATATCGGGGAATATTGCCGCAATACTGTCTACCTGGGCGGATGTATACGAAGATTCTCCAAATTTATTCCGGGCGCCCCTTACCGTCTCAATAAAAAGAGCAAGTGAATCTAATATGCGTGGAAGAACTGTCGAATCATGGTCGACAATGTGAAGGATATTTGACTTGATTTCATTTTCTTCGGCCCTGAGTTCCCGTTCGGTTTTGTTGATGACGATTTGAAACGGAGCGGTAATTTCCTCGGCGGCAGTCTCTCCCTCGCGTGGAATATCAAGCGGGTCAAAAAGCGACTGACCGGGATAGAGAACACCAATGGCGATTGAAAAAAACGCAAGCATGCCGTACTTGAGAGCCTTTGAACGAATCCCCGGAGCTTCTTTCCGTCGATTCAGGCTCTGTACTTTCAGCAGTCTCTTGATGCCCCGTCGGGCTCTCAGTAAGAGTGAAAACATACGGCGATTGCCCCAGCAGGCCGCCTACTCCTTCCGCCGTGGTTTCTCATGCTTCTCATAGGCTTTAATGATGCTTTGTACGAGCCGGTGACGCACGACATCCTTTTCAGTCAGATACATGAATTCAATACCTTCGACCCCTTTGAGGATTTTCTGCACAGTCACCAGACCCGATGTGTGCCGCTCATCCAAATCAATCTGTGTGACATCACCGGTGATAACGGCTTTGGATTTCTCCCCTATTCGGGTCAGAAACATTTTCATCTGAGCGCTCGTTGTATTCTGCGCTTCGTCCAATACCACAAAGGCCTCGTTGAGCGTGCGGCCTCGCATAAATGCCAAAGGCGCAATCTCGATAACGCCAATCTCTAATAAGTTTCGTATCTTCTCAGGCTGGAGCATATCATAGAGCGCGTCATAAACCGGCCGAAGATACGGATCAACTTTGGCGCGAATGTCCCCCGGCAGAAATCCAAGCGATTCACCGGCTTCGACGGCGGGACGGGTAAAGACAATCCGATTGACTCGTTTTGCTTTGAGTTCAGCGACAGCCATCGCAACTGCAAGATAGGTCTTGCCGGTTCCGGCGGGGCCTATGGCAAAAACCAGATCGTTTTCATCTACGGCTTCGACATATTTTGTCTGGCCGACTGTTTTTGGCTTTATAACTTTTTTGAGCGCGCTGGTGAGAAGGCCCTCAGTTGAAATATCAGTTGCCGGACCATGACCGTTCTCTTTGACCATGCTGATGGCGTAGTTGACATACTGTTCGGTGATGTTATCACCTTGTTTGAGCCGGGTGACTAAATCTCCGAGCAGTCGCAGAAGCTGGTCTATCTCAGTGGGTGAACCTTCAAGAACAATTTTATCTCCTCGGGCTATTATTTTTGAGTGAAAACGTGATTCTATAAGCCTGAGGAAAATATCGTTCTGGCCAAAAAGAAGCCGCTGATCGATTCCTTGTACGCTGAATGAGCGTAGTTTTACTTCTCCCGTGTTTGTGAGCATAATACGGCTGTAGCCTCCACCTCCGCTTTTATTATTATACCAAGTTCATCGAGTTGATGCTGTTCTATGTACGATGGCGAGTTATCCATCGGTGAGCTTCCATTGGCGGTCTTCGGAAAAGCTATAACATCTCGGATTGAATCGCAACCAGCGATAATGGAGATAAGACGATCTAGTCCCATTCCAATTCCGGCGTGCGGAGGCGCACCGTACTCGAGCGCACGCAAAAGAAAACCGAACATTCTGTCGGCGCGCTGAGCGTCAATTCCAAGAATCTTCAGTATTTTTTCCTGTAAATCTCGCCGATTGATGCGTTGTCCCCCCGAGCCTATCTCAGAACCGTTGATGACGATATCATACTGCAAGGCTTTGACCCGGCGCCACGGATGATTCAGGTCTGATCCGTCGAGCTTCGATGTCAGCCCCTCGTCTATTAGCGCAAGGTCGGCTTCAACCGGATGCGAAACAATATTGTGCATAGCATCCCATCCCTTTGTCTCGGCATTATAATCAAGCAATGGGAAATGAGTAACCCATAAAAACTTATACTCTCCGTGTTTGATCATACCATGTTCCCGGCCAAGGTTAAGCCGCAGTTGACCGAGGATTGACTCGGCCCTATATGATTTGTCTGACACGATAAAAAGCGCGTCGCCGTCTTCGGTTTTGGCATGGGCGCACAAGGATTTAATCGTCTCGTAGCCGAGAAACTTTGCGATCGGTGATTTGTACTCTCCTCCTGTGCGAAGGACATACGCCAATCCCCCCGCTCCGAATTCTTTCGCTTTGACAGTCAGGTCATCGATCTGTTTGCGTGAATATGAACCGCCCCCTTTGAGCACAATCCCCTTCACCACCCCGCCATTTTTCACATTGTCGGCAAAGAGAGCAAAAGTGGAATCCTTCACCAATGACGAAAGATCGACAATCTCCATTCCTAAACGTAAATCGGGTTTGTCTATCCCCCATCGTTTCATCACTTCGTCATAATCAAGTCTTAGAAACGGGGTTTCAATCGTTATCCCCAGCACATTCTTATAGACATACGCCAGCATTCCTTCGACAACATCCCAGACATCGGATGGCGTGACATAAGACATCTCAAGATCGATCTGGGTGTGCTCAGGCTGACGGTCAGCGCGAAGGTCTTCATCGCGAAGACATCGCGCAAGTTGGAAATATTTATCGAATCCGGAGACCATTAGAATCTGTTTGAGCAGTTGCGGAGATTGCGGGAGGGCGTAGAATTTACCGCGCAAGGTGCGGCTTGGCACAACGTAATCGCGCGCGCCTTCGGGCGTGGAACGCATAAGCAGAGGCGTCTCTATTTCATAGAAACCGACTGAACTGAGATAATTTCTTACTGCAAGGGCCACCTGATGGCGTAAACGCAGATTGTCCTGAAGCGGTTTCCGGCGCAAGTCCAGATACCGGTACTCAAGGCGCAATTGCTCGTTGGCGGTGGATTTTTCAGTAATCTCAAAAGGGGGCGTTTTCGATTCGGAGAGAATGTGGAAACTGTCGGCCACAACATCGATCTCGCCGGTCATAAGTTTGGGATTGGCGGTTCCATCGGGGCGTTTGCGAACATGGCCGGTGACAGCCACGACAAATTCAGACCGGGTCCGCTCGGCTTCGATGAGCATTTGCTTGTCGAAAGTATCAGGATTGATAACGACTTGGGTGATACCGTATCTATCGCGCAAATCAAGAAAAAGTAATCCGCCGAGGTTTCTATATGTATTGACCCAGCCATTCAGTCGGACAGCCTTACCGACTTTGTCAGGGCGGAGTTCGCCGCAATTGTGGGTTCGTTTAAGTTCGGAAAAGTGGGGCACTAAATCCTCGATAACTATTTGGCATGTAATTGATTATCGACACAATGCCGAATTAATTAAGGTTATCTGACGTGACATTCTGGTAGGGCATATTCAAGCTATATAATATAGCGTTGGGGGAAGGAAGTCAAGAGGGGGGGAAGTTGAAAGAAAACGACCCGACCAAGCTCACGTTTGCAATTAGTCTTTTCGCATAACTACGATAAATTCCTGAGTCATGGTGTCTTCAAGTTCACCAGTTACATTAGAAGGACTATTCCTACTGGGCATCCGCTTATTTGGTATGTTTCTAATTATCGTCTCGAGATGAGAAAATCCTCTAGTTTTAAAGAGCTCAACGGTTATTTCATCTGTTGGTAAGACGAGTCCTTTAACTTTTCGATTTCCGACAACATAGCAAGAAATTCCACCTTTCTTCAGCAAAGGAGCCACATGCGAAATCGAAGCCTCATAGTCTTTGTAGAATGAAATCACATCTTCCGTGCGCTTCGGATCTTTACTTGACAAGGTTGATACAATTTCAGAAAGATAATATGTCTTGAATTTTTCGGAATTATTGGGTTTCTTACCACCCATTAACATGGAATCAATCTTGCCCGCGTCTTCAAAGCCGAGCCACTCTAATGACAATCGTGAATACTGACCGTAAGCAACAGTCGTTCGAGAATCGCCATATGGTGGAGATGTCACAATAATATCGACGGACTCCCTTTGCAGGACATTGTCAGGAATACCTTCGACCGTGTTGAATCCAAACACTTTGGCGGCGGTTCTACCCTTTGCATCATACATATAACTCTTTAATCCATTTCGTGCTCGATAAAGATTTGCCACCATAATTTTAAAGACATCAGGGTCAAAAATTTCTCTTTGCTTTTCAGTAATACGATAAAGCTTAAACTCACCATTTCGTGTCCATGATGCTTTTCTTATTGTTTCGCTAAAACAAACCTTAAAGAAACTCTGAATACCAATATCCTCAATGGTGCCAATAAACTGCAATACGTGAGCTAGCTTCATCTTAACAATAGGTGAGAACCAAAAATCAATGTTCCTAAAGTTTGGTAAAGTGGGTTTCAAATCCTTTTCGCATGAGAAGCCCAAACAGAAGATCATATCCCCAAACTCAGTAATCAAACCGTCTAACTCGTCTATGGGCAAAAAGCTGGTTTTAGCTGAAGACATTAGTCGAGCAAGCGGGTTTATATCTGTTCCTACCGAATCTATACCTCTGAGACTCGCCTCGACCAGTGAGGTCCCTGATCCGCAATACGGATCGAACAGTAGCTTTGCACCAGCCCCATATTTGTCCAATAGTGCGCCAGCGATTTGTGGAATCATCATCGCTGGATAATTATGGAAACAATGGGTGTGGCGCTTTGTATCAGCAGACCTAAAATCCCACAATGGATCGGCATACTTTTTTTCTGTGCTGACCAAACTCTCGAGCAAGTGATTCATCCCTTCAAATGTGCTTACCTATAGGTAAGTGACAGATTAACAAATTTAGGTTAGTTTGGCAATAGCTGTGATACAAAAAGTGACGCCCATAGAAAAATTTGTGATACAAGCCGTTAGAGATATGCGGGAAAAGTCCGGAATGACTCAGGCTGACCTCGCAGAAGTTCTAAATGTTTCTCCTGGCTTTATAGGCAAAATTGAAAGTCCAAAACATACCGCCAAGTACAATCTCTCCCACATTAATAAATTAAGCCGATTCTTTGACTGTAGCCCAAAAGACTTTTTGCCTTCAAGACCTCTTAAAGATGGTAAATAAGGAAAATCTCTTAAAGGAATTTCAGCGAATCAAAGCCCTAGGGTTTGTTCAGTCTTTGCGAAGTAACAACACGGGCATTGGATTTACTTTCGAGTATCATTTAGGAATCACTGAAAATAATAAGAAGAATCCTGACTTTGAGGGCATTGAAGTTAAGAGCCAGCGTGCACGATCCAACTCTTACGTTACAATTTTTACCAAGTCCCCCTCATTCCCTGCAAAAGTAAACGCTACTTTAACTGGCAAGTTTGGCACTCCGGATAAAACATTCCCTGCTTTAAAAGTCCTTCATACATCATGCTTTGGTAATTGTTTCAACTCACATATAGGAGGTTATAGCTTCGGATTAAAGGTAGACAGATCTATTCATCGCGTCCTGCTACAGATCAAAAGTATTAAAAACCAGAGTCTTGAGTCTACTGAGATATATTGGACATTTGAAGACCTCAGACAGCGTATAAGTGACAAATTACGAGCGATGCTTTTCGTAAGAGCTGACTCGAAGAAAGTAGGCGACTTTGAATATTTTCATTATACTTCCGCGATTTTCTACCTTGACTTGAATTTCGACAAATTTCTGAAAGGGATTGAGGACGGCCTTATAATGTTTGATATTCGTATTGGAGCCTATAAGACGCTGCATTCGAAGAGTTTCGGTAAGCCTCACGATCATGGAAGTTGTTTTAGAATAAGAGGGGTAAAACTTGAACTACTGTTCGAAGAAATGGTCGTGGTGTAGTCATTCGCATTCAGGCATCCATCCAGTTAGAGTAGCCCTCAAGTGGAGAGACACCTGTTCCGTTGCACCAAACGGAAGAACTTCCGGTGTATTTTATACCTGATACTTTCCCCCAGTAGGTATACCCGCCTGTAGGTTCCTCATCAAATACTGTCCAATCCCCCGGAAAAAAACCCTCGAATCCCTCAAGGTAAATAGTCGATTGCGTTTCATTATCTAATTGCGATTCACTGTTTCTTTGTATTGAATCAGGCTCTTCGTATCGAAGCGAGTCTAGTCGTCTTACTTCCTGGTGACGACGTTCCATCTGTTCCGCCTCTTGGCGCAAAAGCTCTGGCCCCTGTTTAAACTTAATTCCCTTCTTGTGAAGTTCATTGAGGGTCTTTCTCGTGACTAACGCTCGGTAAAGTCCGACGCTGTCGGTTGGCTCAAGCTTCGTGATAAGCGACTCGGCAAAGCGGTAGTTGCCTGAATCTCGTAAGTCAAAAATGAAATCATACAGCTTAGGGTCAGGATGGGCCGCCAACAGCGAGTCATACCTGTGTTGGTGATGGGCTTTAATGTCGGTGATCCCGGGAGTGTGCCGAAACTTATATTCGCCTCTCAACCGGTGGAAGTACTCACCGTCTATTTCGTAAACCTCGCTGTCCAAACTATCTAAGGGTGTCTTCTCCTTTTCTTTCATTTCATCGCGCAACTTATCGGCTTTTGATCGGTTAAGCCGTACTGAATCGGCCGGTCGGGTTGATGGGCGATCACCGCCTATCCAAACCGCATTCATACTGTCAATTATGAGCCAATTGGTATCATCCGGATTGACGAAAGGCGGCGGTGGGGGAGGAGGAAAAAAATATGAACTTTCCGCTGCATTGCGAGGAGGCTTGCCTTTAATTCCCAGAGCGCTGTCCCCAAAGAGGTCGTCGAATGGAGGTGGATCCTTCGTTATATCACCTTTATGAATTTCAATGGTGTCACCAGTTGAGACAAACGATTTTACATGAGGCCATCGGAATTTACCGAAGTAAAAGATAATGAAAACTCCGCTTGTCTCTCCGTGTGGAATAGTCAGCGTGATTAGCTCTTCAAACTCCTCGGATGAACTAAAATCGCTCTGCCACTCGGTTTTGCTATGGACAACCGTTTTACCCAATGGCTCCACTGTAACTTTGACAAGGTTAAACGAGGAAATACTTTCATCTCGACGATAAACCAGCTTCAACGTAGCTGGACGCCCTGCCTCAAACGTACCCTCTGCTTCGAGAGTTACATGAACAGGTTTGTCTGATGGTGGAGTTGCAAGAATATTTCCAGCGGGTAAATTAACCAAGCAGGCTATCAACGATAGCGCAGCCACACAGCGAATTACTTTTTTCATCGTTGTCCTCGATACTGAGAAGAGATTCATTTTTATACTTAATAGACGCATATATATCAAACAAAGTATGAAGTATTATTGAAAATTTTCATTTCAACCTGGAAAAATTCTAAATCCAATCTCCGAGAATGGCATTTTTCCCAAAATTTGCATTGTTTCTTTAATTCAATCACATCTTTTATTTCCTTAAGGTCAAGTGGCAATTATAATGGCCCCATGAACCTTGCGCGATACATCACCGAAGACCTTGTTAAACTCGAGATGGAAACAATCGTCGAGCCTTACATCGAAGACAGCTCGCGCGAGAAATGGCTTCAGCGAAGCAAAGAATCGATTCTCGCTGAATTGGTCGGGCTGCTGAATTTCGGCGCCAAAATCGGCAACCAGAATAAACTTCTGACAGACTTCATCAACCGCGAGCGCAAAGCCAGCACAGCAATCGGGTATGGTGTCGCTGTGCCGCACATTAGGTCTTTGCAGGCCAAAGATTTTATTATTGGTTTCGCACGCTCGACCCCGGGCTATGATTTTGACGCGCCCGATAAAGAGTTGACGCATCTTTTTTTTGTAATGGCCGCCCCACCATACGATGACTCGCTGTATCTCAAAGCCTTCAAAGCCTTAACCACCCTTGTGGCGCGCGAAGATATCCGTCAGGAACTTCGGGATGTCACAAACACGGGCGAAGTTATTCGCGCGCTCCGCGGTTAGTTTTACTGATTAACCTCTGTTTCACTGTCAATTCATTCACAAAGTCCTTTCGCGATAATTTGTTAGAATTATTTTCAAATTAAATTAAACTTTTTTAACGCTCTTTCGTCTTACTACCAAGACACAGCATTCGGATGACTCTCTTAGGGTCGCCGAAAATTTGGACGACAGCTTTGAGATATGAGGAACTTCCGCGCGATAATTATCATTGTATAGTTTGCATAAAAATTCAGGCATTAATTCCTTGTCCTTATGGTACCCTTTTGCCTGCCCGAGCCATCCAGCCCCTAACTGGATGGCTCATTTTTTTCTCTTTTTTTATGGCGCAAATGGATCGACCAGCGCGAATTTGCCGGGGGGCAATTCAATCTTTCGGATTTTGATATAAGCATTTGTATCCCATGCAATTTGGGCGAAGATTGTACTGCTTCGTCCGCCGCTTGCGCCAATTTGGAAATATTCGTCGAGACAGATGACAACATGTGTGGCAAGTGAATTTTCGTTCATGGTAAAAAGCACTGCGCCTTCATGGGGGGATGCGATCTCCTTGGATTTGAAGTAAGTTACTAACTCCTGTGCGGTTGCGTCCTTATTGTTCGGCCAAATCCCTGCCGATTTGAGACATTCCTGTACAAAGCCCGAACAGTCAAAACCTGATGGGTCATCACCGCCCCAAATGTAGGGCGTGCCGAGATAGCTAAGGGCGGTGTGGAGAAACCATCGCCGTTGGGATTGGGTGTGCATCATACAAAGAAATGCGAGGTCTGATTTACCATCGATTTGCTATGGATTTTGTAGGGGGAAGGGAAGGTGTCGAGACCTCGGATGGTATCGATCTACGAATATTGAAGAACATAAGATTGCCGCGTCGCGTCTGGGAAGAGATGACGGGGCAAAGATGGCAACCACAGGGGGTTGCCCCCTACAATGGCGCGCGACAGTCCACCACGGCGGACCGCGCGAAAAGATATTAGCCTGTCAGGCGGGGGCGCCTTACATCACGAATATCGGAAACTGAGATTGCTTCGTCGCTTCGCTCCTCGCAACGACAGGGTTGGGGGTTCGGCTTTGATTTCTTGCACCGCACTCCGCCACAGGCGGACTCGCAACGATTTCAATTGCTTTTTTTGTTTACTTAGTTGCGGTTCTCGATGCCCACCAGACACCAAAAAGGACCAATAGTCCGCCGATAGCGGTAAAAAATCCGAAGCGCTCATCGGCAATCAAAGGGACAGCAAGAACAGTTGTCGCAACCGGTTCCAAATAAAGAAAGATTCCGGCCTTGGCCGCACCGAGCCGCGCTACTCCCTCCTGCCAGAACCACTGGGCCACTGTCCCGAGTGTGCCAAGAAACAAAAGCGCGATTATTGGTTTTACTGGAAGCGAGGTAAATGACGTCATTGCCGATGTCCCAAGCATATATGTTAAGCATACTATAAGGAGCGGTGAGAAAACAACAAGCGTCACGATCAGAGGGTGATGTTGGCGCGAGAGGTCGCGGGTGGTGATTGTATAAATTGCCCATGTAAAGACCGAAATCAATATCATCCAGTCCCCTTTGCTTTGGAGCCAGTCGAGATTCACAAAGTCACCCTTGCTCACCAAAAGCAGCACACCGAAAGTGGAGATAATTATTCCTGCGATTTCCCCTTTGCCAAGTCTTTCTTTGAGAAAAAGATAGGCAAGGACCGCAGTGATAAGCGGGGTCATGGAAATTATCCAGCCGGTATTGGTTGCGGTTGTGTATTTCAGGGCTGTGGCCTGAATAAGGAAATGCGCGATGATTATGGAAGAGCCAGCGATGATATATTTTAAGTCTTTGTGGCCGAATGTCCATCGGATTTTTTTGGCAAGAATTATTCCGAGCAAAATCGGCAGACCGATCAAAAGTCGTATCCCTATGAGTTCATATTGATTTATATACTCAAGGCAAATTCTAGTGGCGACAAATGTCCAGCCCCAGATGATAACGCATGACAAAAGCAGCAACCGTGTTCCCAGCATTTCTATTTCTCTGCCTCTGCGCTGAAAGATTTTCTGTTATATCGCTCTGAGATATAGACACCGAGAGTGATTAATATCGCTCCGATAATAAGCCAGAGCGTGATTCCCTCGTCGATGAGCCACCAGGCCGCGACTACAGTGATAAGCGGCTCGACATAGAGATACACGCCGACTTCGGCTGCAGGCTGGCGTTTTAATCCCTCTGACCAGAACCAAAAGGCGAGTGCGAGGCAAAAAATCCCAAGAAAGATCAGGTGGCCGGCTGCGTTCGGACTGAGGTCAAGATATTTTTGGTAGCCGGTGTGATAGAGAGTATGCGGCACCCACACGCACGAGGCGATGAGGCACATCCAGAATGTGGCGACCAGTGGATCGACCTTCTGAGACAATCTCCGCATGCCGACGGTGTATACGCCCCATGTAAGACAGGAACCGAGAACAATTATATCCCCACGTGAATTAGACCACGCCAAATTCGCCGGATTGCCGTTGTAGACAAGCGCAACCACACCGATGCAGGCAACCAGTAATCCAATCCATTGCGAAGCATTGAGCTTTTCTTTCAGATACATCCATGAGAGGAGCGCGACAAAAAATGGGGCGGTGGTTAAAATCCAAGCCGTATTGGATGCCGTCGTCTCCTGCATTCCGGTCGCCATCACCCAAAGATGAAGAAAAATTACCGCGGACATGGCGAGTATGCCGAGCCAATTGGAGATTCGGAAGGGATCTGTGCGCCTGAAAAGAAGAACGGCGCCGAGCGCGAGCGAAGCTAAAATCAGACGGCCCGATATCATTTCGACCGGCTCAAGCTCGGCCAGCACTATTTTGATGGAGATGTAAGAGACTCCCCAGAAGAGAACCGAAGCGATGAGATACCAAAATCCTGAACCCATACGGCCTTGTGCTAAAAGGAAGCGCTGAGTATAGGAGAACCGAGCAGGGAATGAAAGATATTTTATTGAAAATATGTCATGCTCCGTTTGGATTCGGGGAGAACGAAGAATATTCTGTTTGACTGGATTTTTAGCCCAGCTATCTTGAAAGTAGAAAACAATGTCGTCACACGTGAAAGTTTTTTTTCGAAAGGATAGCACAGGATGAAAATCCGATTTACTCTTGGCGCGCTATTTTTTTTTACATCGCACACGTTCGCCCAAATTTCTGATAGCGCCAAACAATGGCGGCTCTCAAGCGAAGGCGGACTCACTGCGACTCAGGCCGCATACAGCGATAACTGGGCGGGTGATGAATCGGGTTCGCTGGCATACACGTTTACTTCTAAATCTGAAGCCAGCAAACAGCTGACTCGACGCTTGAACTCGCTTTCGACGCTCAAGCTTTCTTTCGGGCAGACCTATTCCCAAAGGTTCGATGCAACCGGCAATTCATTTTGGGAACGACCGAGAAAGTCAACCGATCTGATCGATTTAGAATCTGTACTCCGCTTCACGTTCGGCGGATATGTCGATCCCTATCTTGCAGGGCGTGTGGAGACGCAGTTCACCGACGCCAGCAATGCGGTTGTCCGCCGTTATCTCAATCCTCTGAAAATAACCGAGTCAGGCGGTATTCTGCGCGTGTTTGTCGATAAACCAAAAGTTCTCGAGTTTCGGAGCCGTTTAGGGTTTGCCATACGTCAAATTATCACCAACGATGTTATCGGGCTTCAGCCAGTGGCAACTGAGAGAACGATCACCGACGATGGCGGTCTTGAGTCTGTCACCGATTTCCTCACCTCTCTCGGTTCAAGCCTGACGTATTCGACCAAGTTGACTCTGTACAAGGCGCTCTTTTTTTCTGAGTCGGATGCCGCGGTAAACGACGATTGGAAAGCGGCCGATGTAAACTGGGAGCACATTATTTCTGCAACAGTCACCAAATTTATCCAGACAAATTTGTATCTTCAGTTGCTCTATGACAAACAAATTGATAACGGTACGAGGATAAAGGAAACAATGGGACTTGGAATTTCGCTCAAATGGGATAATATTAAGAAACAATAGTTTAGATAAGGAACAGGGATGATCAAGGAATTCAAAGATTTTGTGATGCGCGGAAACGTGCTTGATATGGCAGTCGGTATTATCATCGGCGCCGCCTTCGGGACAATTGTGACATCGCTTGTGAGCGATGTTATTATGCCGCCGATAGGTTTGGCTCTTGGAAATGTCGATTTTTCAAACCTCTTCCTTGTCATAAAGCCCGGCCTCACTCCTCCTCCTTACACAACTCCATCTGATGCTACGGCGGCTGGAGCGGTGACTATTAATTACGGCATGTTTATAACCCGGGTGATAAGTTTTCTCATTGTTGCATTTTCTGTATTTATGTTAGTGCGGGCAGCGAATAGAATGATCAAAAAGGAAGTTCCGACTCCGGTGGGGGCTTCCGTTGTAAAAGAATGTACGTATTGCTTGATGACAATCCCAATAAAGGCGGCAAAATGCGGACATTGTGCTTCGGATCTAAGGGCATCCTACACAAATTAAATTGTTTCGGCTTGAAGAACATATTCTCAACGAGTGTCTTGTTATCGGTTTGTCTCAATCTCATTGTCGCGGTAAATTCGGTTACCGCCAGCGATGTTCAGTGGCTCTGGTCGGGCGGTGTGTCCACTTCGGAATTCTCGGTACGGGCGAAGCTGGTTACTGATAATGTTATAACAAGAATTGCAGTTAGTGAAAATGCAAACCTCTCTGCGTCACTCTATTCAACACTTGATACCGCAAATACTGCTGTAAACAATCGAGTTGTGGCGCATACTATATCCGGTCTGGCGGCCAATACGCTTTACTACTATGCCATTGAAAGCAACGGACAGATCGATACATCGAAAATTGGTGTCTGCAAAACATTTCCATCGGGTAATGCCTCTTTTAGTTTTGTCCTCGGGTCATGCTCGTGGACGGGTTCAAACAGCATTGTCTTTGATTCCCTGAGGTTGCGAGAGCCCCTTTTCTTCTGTCATATGGGGGATATGAATTATGAAAATATTGCATCAAACAATCAAGCTCTATTTCGCCAGGCATTCGAGCAGGTTCTTGGAGCGCCGAGACAGGCCGAGCTTTATCGAAATATTCCTATTGCCTATATGTGGGATGATCATGATTTCGGCCCTAACAATTCGGATTCGACGGCGCCAGGACGATTGCCTGCCCGCCTGACGTATCAGGAATATGTACCGCATTATCCATTAGTCTCCGGAACGGGCAATGTGCCGATTTATCAGGCGTTCACGGTTGGAAGAGTCAGGTTTATTTTGTGCGACTCGCGCTCGGCACGGAGTCCCTACCTTGGCGCAGATAACGCGAATAAAACAATGCTTGGTGTTGAGCAAAAAGCATGGTTCAAGCAGGAACTGCTAAAGGCGAAAGATTCTTCTGCTCTGATTGTCTGGGTAAATACTTTGCCATGGATTGGGCTCACAGGCGACGACGGATGGTACGCGTACACAAATGAAAGGGTCGAAATCGCAAATTTTATTGCCGACAACGGAATCAACAATATCTGCATGATTTCCGGCGATGCACATATGCTTGCGATTGATGATGGAACAAACAGTGATTATTCGGCAAGCGGGTGCGCCGCTTTTCCTGTCTTCCATGCGGCCTCTCTTGACCGGACACCCGGCATCAAGGGCGGTCCTTACAGCGAAGGGGCAGTTGGCGGCACCGGACATTTTGGCGTTATGTCTGTTACTGATAACGGCTTTTCAATTCGGGTCGATTGGAGCGGTCGAACGATCCTCGGACAAGAGTTGATGAATTATTCTTTCACCTATCCAGCGGACTGGAGCCAGTCATTCTGCCAATGCTGTGTTGGCGCTGTCGGAAATGTGGATTGTGACGGGGGATCAATTGTCGATGTCGCGGATTTGACTCGGCTGATTGATTTTCTGTTTATCTCGTTAAGTCCGCTCTGCTGCCGGGATGAGGCCAATATTGATGGGGGCTCGGCAGGTTCCTTGGACATATCTGATTTGACTGGACTAATAGATCACTTGTTTATATCGCATGATGCATTGAGCGCCTGTCAGTAACCTCTTTTTTTCGTCTTGCGAATGAATTGAAAAGCCTCGCGGTTAAATGCCGCGAGGCTTTCTATTTTAACGTGCACCCATCTCCGAGCCGCGGTTGAAAAACCTTTCCAACAGCCAACTCAGGCCGGGCAACCCCGCAACACACATGAGAAACATTTTACCGTTGCTACCTTCCGGTCCTGGCGGGGTTCAAGGGCTCATGTTGTACGAGACCCAGCCGTCAACGCCGCTTGTTGGTCGGAGAAGACCAATCGCTAAACCCTCGGATGGGAGTTCGATCCCGGTGGAGCGGGTTCCGGGTTACAGGGCACCGCTAGTTCCCCATCTAGCACGACATTCACGTTTTGTTTGTTTAAGGTAGCGACTACGAGCCATGCTCACAATCGATATTTTCGGGGTGCTTCCATTGGTTTAAAGTGAGAAGGGAGCTAACCTGCGAAGATCTGGTGGAGGACGAGGCTCGCAAGTCCGCAGGAGGTGGAACGTGCACCAGCCGCTCCCAATGTCATTCCAGCGCAGGCCGGAATCCAGGGTAAATAGAGGTACAGGCCATCTTCGGCCTGCACCACATATAAGAACCCACCGTCCGCCGCGGCGGAGTGTGGTACAAGAAATCAAAGCCGACATCTGAAGCGGACATATTCGGACGTATTGGGAAGATTTAACTGGAGCAGGACGGGATCGAACCGTCGGCCTCCACATTGCGAACGTGGCGCTCTCCCAACTGAGCTACTGCCCCATGGTGATCGAGAAAGAAAATAACGAGGAATTACTCTGTTATCAAGTCAAAATTCGTCCATTAAAACAACAGCCCGGCACGGAACAGAAGGGCCGGGCCGAAGCGCACAGTCGATTTACTGCTGAAATCTCGCGGAGCTCCCATGACCACCAACTCGACCATCCATGATGTCTTCTTGTTAAGAAGAAAAACAATTTCCACTCCCGATTTGACAATTAGCAGAGCTGTTGACTCAACATAGACCAGAGTGACAAAACTGACACTTGAGTCGGCGTTTACTCGAGGGACTTTCTCCTGGAAATGCGGCAGACTTCCGATACCAGACGAGAGCACAGGCTTGAAAAGCATTTGTTTGCGCTCGAATTTAATTACCGGTTTAAGGCCAATCGTTAAATCGAAAAATTTTCCGGCGGCTTCAAAGGCGCGGATGTCGTGGATGTCGGCATCCACAGTAACAAATAGACCATGGGAGATAGGAATGTCAAACCAAACGCCCCCGCTAACGGCCGGAATGGTTCTCTCTTTGTCTCCGTTTACGACAAGATTGCCGGGTGAGATAAACCCAAGCCGAACTCCGAATTTGCTTTTTGCGGCAGAGGGATTGTATTCAATGGCACTGGTCGAGCTGGCAAGGCAAAGAGATATAATCAGGAGAACTACGGAGCCTCGATTTTTTGAATTCAGGTGCGCCTCTTGGTCTGGTGTGTGTCATTTTATCCTCAGTAACAGTGACGTGCAGATAATTGAAAATGTCAAGAAAGTTGTAGGACTGGTACGTTCTTCAAAATTAGTCTCCTGCACAGAAACACAGCCATTGCTCGGTAAAACGAATCCAAAATCGTATTGAAAATATGATTCCCCTCTGGCTTTCGAATTGTTATATTGAAAGTCTATGAGTTATTTAGTTTTTGCCCGGAAATACCGGCCTCAATTGTTTTCCGATGTCGTTGCTCAAGACCATGTTACGAAAACACTTAAGAATGCTATCCGCAATAACCGGGTTGGTTCGGCTTATCTCTTTTGCGGACCCAGAGGCACGGGTAAAACAACCTGCGCGAGGATTTTAGCCAAAGCCATAAACTGCGCCAAAGGGGATTCCGATGAGCCGTGCGGAGTTTGTCCGTCCTGCGTCGAGATTACATCAGGAAGTTCACTCGATGTGCTTGAAATCGATGCCGCATCGAATACGGGTGTGGATGATATTCGGACACTTCGCGAAAATGTCCGCTACCTCCCGACATCGGGCAAAAAACGAATATATATTATAGATGAGGTTCACCGTCTTTCCGGCTCGGCTTTTGATGCCCTGCTTAAGACTCTTGAAGAGCCCCCCTCGCATGTTGTATTCATGTTCGCAACAACAGATCCGCTCAAACTGCCAGAGACAATTCTTTCACGAACTCAACGGTTTGATTTTCGGAGGGTGTCAGTCGATGACCTCGCCTCGCACCTGGGTAATATCGCAAAACAAGAAAATGTCACGATAGAACCCGAGGCGCTTCGGTTGCTTGCCCGCAAAGCCGATGGATCGGTTCGGGATTCGCTTTCACTTTTGGATCAGATAGTTGCTTTTTCCGGCAATAAGATAACCGGGCAGGATGTTATTCTCGCGCTTGGCTTGATAGACAAGAGCTTTATCACAGAATTTGTAAAAACTGTTGCCGCTGCCGACCGACGTGGCGCGATTCTGGCCATCAAAACGGTTGTTGAAAGCGGCATTGAGGCCAAGGACTTCCTTGTGGAGTTGCTTGAGCATTTCCGCATTCTGCTTGTCATGAAAAGCGAGGCCGACACCGATTCAGTTTTGTCTCTCAGTCAGTCAGAAGTCGCCGATTACAAATCGCAGGTGGACTATTTTTCCGTCGGGGATTTGTTACGACTTATAAAAATCGGGACCGAAGCGATTGTAGACGCGAAGAGCGGATTGGATGAGCGGTTAGTGCTTGAGATTGCCGCAGTCCGCATGGCTGACCTTGAATCGACCATCCTCCTCGCCGATGTTCTCGATCATCTTAAGGCGAACAGCTCGACTGCTTCTGTCCAGGAAACAAGTACAGAAGGCGGCAAAAGTAAGGAGTCAGGCTCCTCACCGACTTTTTTCGCCCGGGATATAGCGCCAGTGGCAATGCCGGCTCCAATGACCGGCGACCTTGAGAAAGAGCCTATGGTAGCCCCGCATACCCGTATGATGAACCTCGCTCAATTGCAAGCCGGCTGGGAGGGTTTTTTGACAGTACTCAGGAAATCGAGCCCGATGTTGGCGTCGCAGATGAGCATGTCAGAGCCGCGCGAACTGAATGAAAATAAAGTTACGGCTGTCTTCTTTGCAACGGCCGAAGCGTCACTTTCGCTAGTCCGAAAACCCGATAACACGCAGGTCATAACTCGCGCGCTTCGCGATCATTACCGCACGACGTTATCGGTGCACTTTGACATTGATAAACGGCGCGAGGATCCGCGAGAAGTTGAGAGTCGAGGCGGCCAGCCAAAGATAAACGCCGACGAGCTATTGGCTCGCTCTGCGCATTTGCGAATGATAATTGAAAAAGTTGACGGCGAGATAATCGGTATCAAAAAGATCGATTAAACATATAACTGCTAAGCGGTAAAGATAAAGGAGAGATATTAGTATGAGTAAAGGCGGACTTGGAGATATGATGAAGCAGGTGCAGAAGATGCAGGCTAAAATGGCCGAGATGCAAGAACAGCTCGACATCACGCAGGTCGAAGGGACTTCAGGCGGAGGAATGGTCAAAGTCATCACAAATGGCAAGAATGACTTGCTGTCGATAACAATTGATCCGGAAGTAGTCAATAAAGATGACGTAGAAATGCTACAGGATTTGATTTTGGCTGCGGTCAACCAAGCCCGCGCCAAGGCGCAAGAATTGCAATCCGAACAAATGTCCTCAATAACTGGTGGGCTCAACATTCCGGGTTTGAAGCTTCCTTTTTAGGAAATTATTGAATGTTTAATTCTGCAGGTTCCGTAGAGCGATTGGTTAATTGGCTCGCCCGGCTTCCGGGTGTCGGCAGAAAATCGGCAACCCGGCTTGCCTTTCATATTCTCAAAATGCCTACAGAACAAGCCCTTGAATTGGCGAATTTAGTCCGCGAAGTAAAGGACAAGGTCTCCGTCTGTTCGATTTGCTTTAACATCACTGAGACTGAACCATGCCGCATTTGTAGCGACCCCAAACGGCGCAGAGATCTGATTTGTGTGGTAGAAGAGGCCATGGACGCCACTGCGCTCGATAAGGCCGAAGGCTTTAACGGACTGTATCACATTCTCGGCGGACGCCTCTCCCCACTTGATGGTATCGGCCCAGATGATCTCCGTATCCGCGCTCTGCTTGAGCGGCTTGCGGGCGAGGTCAACGAAGTCATTGTCGCGACTAATCCAAATGTCGAAGGTGAAGCGACCGCGACTTATCTTGCCCGTTTGATAAAACCTTTGGGAATAAAAGTAACCCGGATTGCCCGAGGTTTGCCGGTCGGTTCCGATCTTGAATTTGCCGATGCCATGACTCTTTCACGGGCATTGGAAGGAAGACAAGAGTTTTAAGCGGCCCGTCTCATCATGACTCATGACCACAATGGTGTCAATCACACGCTCTATTATTTACTTGCAGCTATAATTCTGAGCTATGTCTTTCTCCAGTTCATGGGAAAGACTCTCTTCCCTGAATCCTGGGCGTTCAATTTTTTTAGTTATCTCCCTGCATGGTATAAGATTTTCTGGCCGGTCGCAATTATTGGCGTTGGTCTGCTTTTCCATTCTGAAAGAGCGCTCGCCTTTTTATTTACCTGCCCGAGACGCATAACAGCATGGATGGTTCTGCTTTTTGCTGTCATAGTTTTTGCAGGATATGATTCCTTTCTGTATGGTGGCGGCAACCTGCGTGTGGCGCAAATTGCCCAGACGAAACAACTTTTACTCAATTGGTATGAGTTCGGTTCGGTTGCTCTGGTATCGGCTCTGTTTCAATTTCACAAGCTGTTTATTTCTGAAGACACAACAGCCGGGGTATGGGCATGGAAAGTTTTTTCGTTCGTAAATATTATCGCGGGCATCATCGGGGGGTTAGCGCTCGTGAGAGCGCTTACGACCAATCCTGCGCGACGCGCGCTATTGATGGCAACACTTCTCTCCGGCGCGGGCGCAGCCATTCTTTTTGGCTTCATGGGAATTGAGACGATTCTCTTTTCACTTTCATTTTGGTTTGCATTTGTGTCATTGAGATTATCTCAAAAATTTTCGTCGAAACGCCTTCTGTTGTTGTGGCTGATAGTTGGCTTAGGCGCTTTTATGCATATCAGCCTATTATATTTACTGCCTGCGGCGCTTTATGTGTCCCTTTCGGCGCCACTGAAACAGAATCAAAAGCCGATTGCGGCTGTTCTTGTTGCTGGGATTAGTATTCCGATATTGTTGTTTGCGGTCTATCGGATTGCGGGTGACTCTTTCTATCTCTCACAGTTTCTGCTTTTTCAAGAAGGAACACCACCAAATACGGATTATGGGATTGTTGATGCGAGAAGGATCCGCGACCTTGCCCAGCTTCTATTTTTACTCGCGCCGCTTCTTCTTCCTCTTGCCATAATCGACCGTCTAAAAGCGCCTTCTCGTCAAATGCGAACTGTCACTGTGGGGTCTTTTTTCATGGCAATTGGCGGCTTGACTCTGCTCTTAATTGTAAATCCCGTCAACTCCGTCGTCTTGGATTTGCCGCGTGTGGCGGCTTTTCTGGTCCCCCTTTCGATTTTGACAACGCTTGTATTTTCTCAGGACGAAGAGGTGAAATATCGTGGAAGACCTCTCCTGCCACTGGCGGCAACTGCTTCGCTCATGCTTCCGCTTGCATTTCTGCCGTCCCTGCTAAGAATCGACCAAGCTGAAAAACCGGTCACCGAATATCTCAAAGCTAATCTGGTTTGGTTCAGAGTCGGCTCGCTTGCGTTTAGAGACGCCTATTTTTATCGCGATGATTTTGAAAAGGCAAACCGCTGGCAGAATGAACTACCGATTGTCTCACCGGATTTTCTGACCTTCCGCGGATGCAATGACCTCATTGCTCATGGTCAGTACAATGACGCCCTCGTGGAACTGTACTTCCTCATAGCCCGGCTCCCGTATTGGACAGAGCCAAGAGCGTTGGCCGCGGTAACTCAGATGAAAATTGGCAAGTTTGCCGCAGCACGAGCGCAAATGGATACCTGTTTGTTGCTTGAGCCAAACCGCAAGGATTTCCTGACCAATGACTATGGCTATTACATGACGACAGGTAAATTCAACGAAGCCGAGCGGTTGATTCATGATATGCTTAAAGTATATCCGACCGATGCCATACTTCGCTCTGATTTGATGAGCATCTATCTTCAGAAGGAAAAGTTCGACGATGCAAATTCACTTGCAAACGAGGTAATAGCCGCCGATTCGCTACAGCCTATGCCATATTATGTCAAAGGAGAATTGGCAGAGCGCGATGGCAGACTTGAGGAAGCCGCGGCACATTTTAGGCGCTTTTTGGAGATCGCGCCTGATCATCCTGATGCAAAAGTTATTTCGCAGCGGCTCAATCGGATCGTGATCGAGCTGAAACAGTAGGTTCGGAGAGTTGACGCACAGGGGGACATTAAGATCACACCGTCCCGACAAATGTCGGGAGTGTGGTACAAGAATCCAGGCAGACATTTCCAAGCTAAAAAAGAACCGTCTGTTTATTGCAGACGCGAGAAACCGTCAAGCGCGGCGACTTTATACGCTTCAGCCAGAGTCGGATAATTGAAAACGGTGTCGATAAAATAATCCAGCGTCCCGCCATGAGTCATCACGGCCTGGCCAATATGGACCAGCTCTGTTGCGCCATCCCCGATTATGTGCACTCCCAGGATTCGCTTGGAATTACGGTCAAAGATAAGCTTGAGCAGGCCATCATGGTCATTGATTATCTGCCCACGAGCCAATTCATAATAACGCGCGACGCCGATCTCATAATCCTGTCCAGCGGCGGCAAGCCCTTCCTCGGTTTCTCCGACCATGCTGACTGCGGGGATGGTGTAGATTCCGTAGGGCATGAGCGTATTGAGGCAAGAAATGTTCTCCTGCTTAAAACAGTGAATGGCCGCAAGTCGGCCTTGATCCATCGACACCGACGCCAGCGAAGGAAAACCTATGACATCGCCGACGGCATAAATACTCGGGACATTTGTCCGATATTTTTCATCTACTTTTATGATGCCTCTTTCGTCCGCTTCAAGGCCAACCGATTCAAGGCCAAGATTATCCGTGTTGCCTCGGCGGCCGGCGGCATAGAGCAGTCGTTCGGATACGATCCGGCGGCCTGTTTTGGTGAGCGTGACAACATGATCGTCTTCGACTTTTATTTCGGAGATAGATTCTCCCATTACCAATGTGACGCCGTATTTGCGCATGAGATAGGTTAGAGCTTCGGAGATTTCATTGTCAAGAAACGAGAGAAGTCTTTTGCGCTGATCGACTATGGTCACTTTTATTCCCAGATGCGAGAATATTGAGGCATACTCGCACCCGATGACCCCCCCGCCGACAATGGTCATTGTCCGCGGGATTACATCAAGCCCAAGGATTGTCTCCGCATCATAGATGTATTGATTATCAAAACAGACTCCTTCAAGCCTATGCGACCGTGTGCCGGTTGAAATTATTATGGCCTCGGCCCGAATTATACGATTTGTGGCGTCGCTGTCAGACACAATGACGGTATGCGGGTCGGTTATCACGCCCACTCCATGTACTACCTCAATTCGATGGCGGGACATGTTCTGCTGAATAACATCGAGCTCCTGTTGTATAACTTGGTCTTTGCGGTACATCAGTTCCTTGATGCTGACATCCGAGCGGACGCCACCCACAAGTCCATAGACAGAGCGCTGACGAAGTCCTGCGACATACATGACTGTCTCACGCAGAGTTTTCGACGGGATAGTTCCAGTATGCAGACACACGCCTCCCTGCACGCTCTGGCTCTCGATGATGGCTGTAGATTTGCGCATCTTCGATGCCTCAATTGCGGCTTTCTCCCCGGCCGGGCCGGAGCCGATAACTACAAGATCAAAATCTGTTACAGACACTCTCTTTATAAACTCCCACGGTCATTCACGGGCAAACACCAATGAGCAACTGATAATGAAGCGACTTGTTCTCCTATTATCGAAGCTTTTCGGAGATGCTTGAGAGGTACAAAAAAGATGAAATAGATAATTGCTGATTCTCGAACGCTTGCCTGATGGCAAGAAACTCGAGGCAGGATAGGCTATTGGGGAAGCGTTTTGAAGTCTTGGGGTGTGGGAATTAATTTCCCAACGAGTACTTTCTTGAATTTGATTGATATGCGGTTTTGGTCTGCCACAAAATATTCGTTGGAAGGAGTTATGCCCCAGATATACTTGGCCACAAGCTGATTCGATCCAAGATCGTATAGTCCGGCTTCATTCTGGTCAACTCGAACGACAAAACGATACCCGGCATAATCAGAGACGCTTCCGAATTGCTGTTCGTAGAGATTGGAGGCCTCGTTTTTGAGGCGGCTGTCACTTGCAAACAGGAAACTTCCCTTGAGGGTCTCGCCAGCTATGCCGACATATTCAAATCCGAGCCATTCCTTGTCCTGCGATACCTGCCAGCCGGAGTCTTTCACGATTGTTTTGCCTTTATTAAGCCGTCCGGGTGAAGCAAAAAGTTGCTTCTGTTTAAGAACATCTGAGAATTTCTCAAAGTCGGCCATAAGTGCAACCCAGTCAGGCATGCCAAGGGCGGTTGTAAATTTCTCCTGTATAGCCGAGATGCTCAAAGAATCTAAGCCATTCTGTTCTCCGGAAAGAATCATATACAGGTCAAGATACTTGACCAATCCGAGCCGTTCTAGAAGATAGGAGGTGAATATCCCGGCTACAGGATAGGCTATATCGGCTCCGGTTGACATGTCGAAGCCTTCCAGAGTCAGAATTGAATCAATTTCTACAAGGTCTTCCTGGTAAAGAAAAATCCCGAGGTCCATGAGCGAACTGGACATCTTTCCCCATCGTCCGCCAAAGTTAACCGCAATTCCCTCACGAATAAACGGAAGCGTCATTAGGGGCAGACGCTTCAATTTAATATTCACAAGTAAATGAACGGCTTCATGATGGTGCGGGAAAGTTGATGAGATAATATCATTTGAAGGGAGATCGGTGACTCCTTTTGTCTGGACACCGGTTATCTCATGGACTGTTGAGTCATCGTTACAATAGAAGAATTCTATCTTTTTCTCTGCGATTAGCGCCTTTTCTTCGGTGGTGAATTTAAGCGAGTCGGCTATTCGATCGACAAAATAGTCGGCCTCTTCCAAAACAACAGGATTAAGGTAGATGGCTACCTGCGGATGGGCGTGAATGCGGAAATATTTGGACTCGTGAATTTCCCAGTCTTTGGCGTAATAATCCTGAGGATATATAATCCAGAACAAACCCCTGTCTTTTTTGGTGAAGTAATAGGTGGTTATGTCACGGCCGTTGACAGGAACGACATACTCGAAACGAAAATATTTCCCCTTTTCAAGCTCATCGAAACGACGAGTCGGGGTCGAAAGGTAGTAGCGCACAGCATCGCTGTTCCGAACTATGATAGAATTGCAATCAATCTTAAATGGAGAGGTGGTATATTCTATGTCAAAACGACTCGATCGTTCCTGACAGGCCTCAGTCCATAGTTGCACTGCTGATTCATAATTTTCGCTGATGACGAGATCAAAATAATCATTGAGTATACCTGCGCCGTTGTGGTCCTGGGCAGTGGCGGAAGAAGTTACAAGCACAGCAACGAGTATGCTCCCTATGGTTAAACGAGCTACTCTGAAAATCTTCATTACCCTTTTGCCTTTGTCTTGGCTGTATATTGTAGGTGTCACTGAGCAAATAATACTGCATTTTACCCCTATTGTCTATACCAAACCAAAAAAAAGCCCCGAGAGCGGGGCTTTTTGCGTTGCTTTTCCTGGCTAAAAAATGAAGCCAATCGAGAATTTTTGCGCCGATTCCAACCGGCCAAAATCCTGCCACGAATAATCAATTGCCAGCTTTGTATCAGTAGTAACTTTGGTGATAAGACCGCCTCCGAGGGAAAGCGCCTCTTCCTCATAATTTATTTTGTATCCGGCGCGAAGGAAGAATTTATCATCAAATCCTATCTCAGTACCGACTGCGCCCTGCTGAAGGTTATCATCGGGATGCTTCAGTTCCGCCGACACGGATGCCATCGCTTTTGAACCCAGAACGATATCATAAGCCAGGCCGACTTTGAAAGCCAGAGGAAGGCTGTACGGGGTCGTCTTGAGCGAGGCATCGACGTTCCCAACCGGAACGGTTAGGGTGGGTCCGCTGAACTGAAGTTGAGGTCCCATGTTGGTGATGCTCATGCCCATTCTGAGCGTTTTGAATCCGGTATAGAGCATTGTCCCAAAATCAAAGGCAATGCCGCTTGAGCGCACCAGATGGATTTTCTCCCCTACATATTTGGCGGTCGCTCCGAAGGCAAACTTAGCGGTCAACTGCCGGGCGAAAGTAAGCCCGACAGCGTACGAGGTCGTGGAGTACATCTGTCCGGTGCCGGTTTGGGCTTCGAAGGTTGTAATTTCCTGATCCGCCCCGGAAAGTACCATCGCTGACACTCCAAAAACGCCCGCATCCTCGAAATTCTTTGCGATCGCGACATAGTTAAGATCGAGGTCTGCGACCCAGTTTACATTTGTGAAACTGACAGCGCCGTTTTCGAGCGAAGCCAGCCCGGCTGGGTTCCAATACAGGGCATAAATATCATTTGCCTGTGCAACTGCGGCTTCGCCCATCGCCTGATAGCGCGAACCGACACCGATCTTAAGAAATTGCGCACCCGCGGATCCAACTTTGGTTTGTTGTTGAGCGGATACGTTTACGGCAGTAAAAACCGCCAGTACAATAAACGAATATTTTGCCAGCTTCACCTTAACATCTCCTCTATTTTATGACGGCGAAGCGTCCGATTTTTGTTCCGTAGGGTGATTCGACATGATAAATATATGTTCCAGAAGCGACTTGTCTGCTGTCGCTCGATTGTAGATTCCACCGCGCAACGCCATCGCCGCCCGTGTTTTCGATAGTCTGTACCAGATCTCCTGCAAGTGTATAGATTCGAACCGTGCAGACATTCGGCAATTTCTGGAATTCCAAAATGCTCTCCCCTTCGCGGAATTCGACAGGCGCATAGTGCACATAGTAGGGATTGGGCACGACTTTGATGTCTTTGAGGGAGGCTGCCGCTGCCGCTGCACTTACTCCGTCGGCCCGGAAAACGAAGACGTCGTCGGGACCATTTAGCGGCGCCCCTTCAATGGTGAAGATATCGCCAGTGGACGGACTGTAGGCGTTTTCATCGAAGCCTAACAACCATGAATAATAATAAGGGAAGGCATCAGCGGTCAGGTCACCGGTTGGACTATACGGATAATCGACGACCGCGATCAGGTCAAAGGTGTTCCAGACCCCGTCATCGTCGAAATCGTAGACGGCGCACGAGACTCTCTGGTTTGTTGTGACGTTCCAGATTTCAAACGGCACGGTATAATTGCCGGCGGGAGACCAATAATGAAGCAATGATGGCGCAATTGTGGAATCGCCGGTGTAGCGAAATTCGTACGTGGCACGGAATGGCGCGTCACCCCAAACATCGTTAGGATCTCCGGTCAAGGCTTGAATGGCTATTCCATAAAATGTTTCGACGACCAGATTGTTGCCCCCTCCGCCGATTGTGGTCTGTCCATAGCTTCTGGGCTCGTGATCTCCATTTGTCACCACAACACGAAGGCCTTCAGCGACGTCATATAATCCCGGATCGCCCGAGGTTCGATCTTGGTTAGCAAGAACGGTATCACCTGTCGTCTCATTGATGAGATGCCAATTAGTCTTTTGTTCTGTATCCTGGAATACAACGCGATAGTCGCTTCCCTGAAGGACATCGCGGTCAAAGACGATAGGTAAAACAGAGCCAACTGACGGTTCGTCGGTGCCGGTGTACAGATGGCTAACGGTGCCTGCGGCTTCGTAAAAACCAGCAGGGTTGTTTCTTGGGGTTACTGCGATAACGTTTGATACCTGGCCGGCAACACCAAAACCGGACTGCAGCTTGTCGACGCCTATCGCAGAGGCTCCGGTATCGCATGAGGCCAGACAATACCAGTACTCAACCCCATTGTTAAGCGCAGTATCTATGAAACTTCGTTGTATTGGATCACCCGGGGAATTTACCTCAAATGTGGCAAGGGTTTTATAGTCGAGATCGAGACAACTGTTATTGGTCACATAAATTTTCTCGCCCCAGGTCTCGCCGCGATCTTCGCTTCGGTAGAGCTTGTAACCTGAGAAATCGTTTTCTCCACTGAGCGGGTCTATGCCGACTTCGGATGTGTCAGTCCAACTAAGATATACTTTGCGGTCGCTGGCATTGGCGGTGAGTTTCGGTGTATTAGGGGGCTGGGGCCCGACAAAATAGTTGTCATAGAGTTGTTGGGCGAGATCGGCATTGTCTCTAAGATCCTCCTCGTCCTCTCCGGCTATGAGGGCGTACACGACACGAACCGTTTTGCCGGCATCGAGTTGGATGCCGCGGGTACACTGAATATATAACTGATCGGTCGGTGGCTGTGGCGAATCAAACTGTGTCGAGTTGATAAAGGCGTAGCGTCCGGGATCATCCCGCGGAATCAACGCCCAGTCCTCGTTGCGGAACGACGTCATACCGATATTATCGGGCGTTTCGAGGTATTTTGTGCCCATGAAACCAGTGCGAACAGTGGGACCCCAACCCGGGTCTTTACCGATGCGGTCGTATGTCCAGGCTAGATTCTCTGTAGAATCGAAGCCGACCAGATCCTCGAGCCGTCCGTTTTCGCCGCTTCCATCCGGCCCGCCGACATCGATATCGGCATACAATCCAAAAACAAAATCGGCATAATTTGTGGCCGATGTGTTCGTTATCTCCAATATGACAAACACGAAGTCTTCATTGTAACAATAATTCCACTGAAGTACTGTGTGGGTCATTTCGAGTCCCAGAATAGAACTCCCGGTTGCGGCATCGTTGAAACGGTAGTGAGAGACCTGCAGCGCAGTCGGACCGCCGGGTTCAATAGTGCTTGTAATGGGATTGTAGTTCTTGGAATAATCCCATCCGGTTGAATCATTCCAGAGTCTCCAGCCGCGAGCCGGATTATTTCTGCCCAAGCCAACTGTATCTGTGGGGTCATAATCGTAATAGCGGGTGGTGTCGGTCGACAGAAGAATCTTATTTGCATTGTTTCCCGCTATTATCGAAGGAATGGCCTGAAAGTCTTCATAGGCATCTGCCACTACGGTATCGCCATTGGCTGTGATGGCTCCCATCCAGTAAAATAGTTCGCCGATATAGCTATTACCCGAATTGCGCGGCCATTCGCCTGACGGGAGATTCGAATATTCGTATCCACCGACATAACCCCAGTTATCGATCGTGGTGACGATGTTTCCCATGTTGTGAATAATTTGATCGATAGTGCCCGGGGCAGGTGTCCGCTCCGGTCCATTGGGTATGATGCCTGAGTTCGGGGCATACGGAGGTTTGGCAGCAACCGGATAAGACAGCGCCGCAAAAGCAACGCACACCAGTGAGATACGTACCATATTTTTCATAATTTGAGCTATCATTTGTCTGGACATTAGAAACTCCATTGGAAACCCGAGCGAATTGTGCGCGGGGCAGAGAAGTTCTGCGGATCATGGTCATACAGTTTATTAGCGCTATCAACGTCTTCTTCAGAGAGTGAAACGGAACTGCCGGGGGCGATATTGTCGTCGGTGGCAAGTCCCGAACGTGTATAGACATTGATGACATTTTTACGGTTGAAGAGGTTGTCGACTTCGATAAAGAAGGTCAACACGTCGCTCGCATATCCAAAAGCAAAGTCCTTATTGAAGCGCATGTCGACATTAATGACCGCGGGCATCCGACCTTCATTCCGTTCTCCCAAACGCTCGCCTCGGCTGTCTGTTTTGGTGTAGGGCTGTCCTGAGCCATAGCGGCCAATCATATTGATTCCCCAGGCCCCGGGCAGTTTCAAACCGAATAAGCTGGCATCCCAGTTAGCCGGCACTCTATAATCTCCGAAGACCGAGAGCGTGTGACGCTGGTCAAAGTCAAGCGCGTATTCTGTCAGAGGCGGAAGGGTGTCTGTGCTGGATGTCAGGAAGGAATAGTACGGATCAAGAGCATTCGAACCGCTTCCTTTGGCGTTCATATATCCATACGAGATGGATCCGCTAAAGTGACTATTGCCGGGTAGGCGCTCCAAGGATATATCAAGACCGGTTACGGTTCCATAGTCTGAATTGAGAAATCCGGTACTTTTTGTTCCTGCGCCCCCCGCCCCCTTATAGACGGTTCGTGTTGTCACTAAATCTGTGATATCCTTGTAGTAGGCGGCGAGATCGACTTTCAGGCCGGGAGCAAGGATATGGTTCAATCCAAGTTCGTATGAAGTTGTCCGCTCCGGTTTCAGGTCCGGGTTGCCAAGAAGCGGCAAGCCTCCTGTAAGGTCGCCTTCGAGGTTGAAGTAGAGATGCCTGTATTGCGGCATCTGATAATAGAGGCCGTAATTGAAATGCATTACCGATTTATCTGAGATTGGGAATGACACGCCGAGACGGGGCGAAATATCCGATTTCGGGCTGGCTTTCTTATACGTGGGCGTACTACCCGGTGTGATATTGTAGGAAATATCGGTGTTATGATAATCATACCGTAAGCCCAGATTCATTACAAAATCGGCGTATTCGAGTTTGTCCTCGAGAAACCATGACGCGTAAACTGGTCTGGATGTATACATCTCGGCGTATGGTTTGGCATTGTAAAACTGTCTGAAGTCCCTGGTGACATTATATCTGCGATAATCAAGACCTGTCTTAACCTGGTTAGTGGTTGAAATTTGACGGACTAAACTTGTGTTCAGCGCATTATAGTTGGCTTGGCGGAAACTATAGGTGGGGTCAAAGCGATCTCCGTTGGCGAACCCGACGGCTTCCTGTGGATCGGTGAAGTTTAATTGATTGATATAATTGCGATCATGCAACGTTCCATTATACAAGCCGTTGGCATTCTCTGAGTAGCCGGGCCATAGGCTCCAATGTTGACCCAAGAGATGTCCTGGGGATGTCAATGTTCGGGTCGAGAAGAGGCTCGCGCTGAGCGACCAGATTGTCGCCGAGTTGATGAAGAAGTTGCTAGATAGGCCGGCGAGGTATCCACGTTTTTCAAAGAGCGGCAAACCATCGAGATTAAAATCAAACGAAGCGCCATTGACATCGCGGTGGGTATAGACGCCGCCATCTGATGTTGAATAGGTCAGATGTCCTCTAATTTTGGTGCGACTTGTGGGCTGCATTGCAAGTTTGAGGGTTCCGGTATATCCAATATTCCATTCATGGGGAAGATAACCGACATCACGGAGGTATTCTCCGGCGCTAAAGAAGGTGTAACGGTGATTATCCATGCCTGGAATCGGTCCCGACAGATCAAAGCTGGTCGAGCGGTTTCCTATTCTATGCAGGCCTCCCCATTTGGCGGTCGTTACATCATAGGGATGGGTTGCGCCTTCGTATGCGCGGAGACTTCCCTTATATATCGAAGCCCCTTCGCGGGTTACTGCATTGACGATACCGGACTGGGCATCGCCATATTCCGCTCCGAAACCTCCGCTGGTGAGCGATAACTCTTCCAGAGTTGCCGGAATAACTCGTATTCCGATGTCTGAGATAAATGGGTCCTGAACAGAAAAGCCGTCAAAATAATAATTTATCTGACCGGTGCGGCCGCCACGGATGTGGAGATCATTATTGCGATCTACGACGACTCCTGAGTAGTTCGATAGCACTGATTGAATGGTCACTATATTAGGAAGATTTTTCAGTCGATCAGCGGTGTAGATTACTCGGGATGAAGTCAAGTCTCGCTGAATAATCGGCTCGGAGGCATAAACGATCATCTCTCTATTTAAATCGACTGCAACACCGAAGAGCGTGAAATCAACCGGCGTAGTGAGATCGACAAGAACTCGGACTTCTTTTTTGGTAAACGATGCAAATCCCACATAAGAAACAACGACATCGTATTTGCCGATTGGGACATTGAGAAAGAAATACTCTCCATCTTCATCGGTTTCCATTACTAAGTTGGTCCCGGCAATCTTGACTGATGCTCCGACCAGCGGTTGGTTCGATTTTGCATCCTCAACGACACCGGAAATCTTGCCGCTGACAGCGGCCTCTGTAGGCACAGATGCTAACGCGCAAAAGATACCCACAACGAGTAGTGTGGCGGGCATTCGAAACGTTTTCAAGAACGACTCCATCTTTGTTATTGCACGGTCTTCGGGCATTTTTTAATTCTTTGTATTCTATTTATCCTTTATGGCTATCTCAGGTATCGGCTGAGTAAAATAAAACTTAACAGCCAATCCCATTTTTTCCATCGCGCAAACGTCTAAAGAATCGCAGTCGGCCTGAAGTTTTCGGCTCTACACCCGATACATAGAGAGAGCAGGTAAAACAATGATATATCCTTAAGACGTACGTTACGACAGAGTGACAAACAGCCCAATCGGATTCAACAAGCGCGTCGGCCGCTCTTTATGGCATGGCGCATTGCGTGTCGTTATTGCTACAACGATGCTTCTTGGTGTGTGCGCATTCGCAGCTCAGGCTAAATCTAAAAAAATCCTGGTACTGACCACCGACAGTCTGACTGCCACGACACGAACCATCTCCGGACTTACCACCACCATCCGTCAACAATATCCTGAAGCGATATTCTCGCTGTATCGTTTAACGAGCGCCGGACTGATGACGCAGTCAAGCATGGATTCCCTTTTGGAATTCAATCCTTCTGTTATTGTCACGGTTGGAAGCGATGCCACGAAAGTTGCGCAAAGAGAGTTCTCCGGCGTGCCGTTGGTTTTTTCGTCTGTGCTATATCCTGAACTGTCAGGCTTTGTGTCAGATAAGTTTCAGCCTAAAGATAATATTACCGGCGCCTCTCTGGATATCTCGATCGATATTCAGTTTTGGAATTTCAAGAAAATCATTCCCAAGCTCAAAAAGATCGGTGTATTGTACACTTCCAATACGGCGTCATTAATACCTCGCGCACAACGAGCCGCTGCGGATTCAGGACTGACGCTGGTTGCTATCCAAATCAACAATGAAAAGGAACTGCCTGGGGCCATAGATTCTCTTACGAAAACCTGTCAAGGTATTTGGTCGCTTGCCGATCCCAACCTCTTCACCCCGCAATCGACCAAATATATTCTTTTGCACTCTATGAAAAAGAATATCCCGGTTATGGGATTCAGTCGAAATGTCGTCGAATCAGGCGCCCTCTTTGCCCTGGATTTCGATTATAAAGCCATCGGCCGCCAGACTGGCATAATTGTCAACGCTATCCTTGGCGGAGGCAAACCTTCAGGAATAGCAGTGACTTCGCCTGATGTAATCTGGTTTCACTATAATGAGCGGACCGCCCAGTATATGCAAATTACGATTCCTCCTGATCTTGTCGCTGTCGCCAAGGAGGTATACCGATGAATTGGCGGCGCCTGAGCGAATTCCAGATGAATCTGCGGGAAAAGTTTGTCATCCCCATTGCGGGGCTGGTCGTGATCAGCATGACCGTGCTCAGCACATACCTCATCCAGAAGCAAACCGATGGTTTTAACAGTGAGCTTGAAGTCAGCGGAAAGACTATGATGACGATGATTGCAATTAATGCCGAAAGCGGCGTACTGTTTGAGTCGCGCTACGAACTTGCTGATCTGCTTGCTGTCCTGAAACGCTTTGAGTCGGTTCAGTATGCCATTATAACTAACAAGGATGGAGATATACTTGCGACCGTCGGCATCAAGCATCCGACTGTCTCCAATGGAACATGGCAGAGCACAAAAGCTGACACCACTGAAATGCCGCCTACGCTATGGGTAGATTCGACCGGGAAGGAACTTCTGGTGTTGATGTCGCCTATCTCCACGGATAAGCACACACTCAATCGCGAGAATCTTGGTGTCACGGGCGGCTTGGATCAGGGCTTATCTTATAAGAAAGAACGAGAAGTGATCGGACATGTCGAACTTGGTCTCTCGGTCGCGCATGTGCGTGCGCTTACTAATGAAGCTACGATAACTGTGATTCTCCTGACATTGCTGGTTGTACTGTTAACGATAGCAACGATCACCTATATCGTAAACGCCATCACCAAACCAGTCACAGAACTTGTAGCTGTGACCGATCAAGTCAGCCGGGGGGATTTGGGCCGTCGAGTTGAGATTGTCCAAAAAGATGAGATCGGACATTTGGCTGTCACATTCAATAAAATGATTGAGTCCTTACAACAATCTCGGGCTGAAATCGAGCAGTACAATAAGACCCTTGAAGAGAAAATAATCGAGCGCACCGGCCAGCTTGAGGATGCCCAAACCCAGCTTATCCAGTCAGAAAAAATGAGCGCCATCGGCCAACTGGCGGCAGGAGTTGCGCATGAACTCAATAATCCCCTTGGGGGCATTCTTGGCTACGCGCAATTCACTCTTGAAAAGCTCCAGAAGCAGGCTCCGGAAAAGATTACGGGACGTGAAATCGAAAGCTATGTTCGTTATGTTTCAGATATAGAAGTACAGGCACGCAGGTGCAAAACGATCGTGCAGAATCTGCTTCGTTTCTCGCGGTCCTCACGGACTGTCGATTTTGAAGATACGGATGCCAACAAAGCCATCGAAGAGACCATTTCCTTTATTGAACACCAACTCCATATAAATCAGATGGAGTTGGCGGTAGATTTCTCCCCTAATCTACCCATCATCAATGGAAATGCCGGTCAGCTTCAGCAGGTGTTCACGAATCTCATTATAAACGCCATGCATGCATCAAAACCCGGCTCGGTTATTCGGGTGATCTCACGGTCCTCACCGGCACTCGGGGAATTTGGAGGCGCGGTTGAGATTTGTATAATAGATAATGGAAGCGGGATTGCGAAGGAAAACCTGAAACGCATCTTTGAGCCATTTTTCACCACCAAAGAAATCGGCAAAGGAACTGGTCTGGGTCTTTCTGTCAGCTACGGCATAATTAAAGACCACGGAGGAGAAATCACTGTTTCTTCCATTTTAGGTCAAGGGACGACGTTTACAATCGTGCTACCGGTTCAGAAGAATGCGCAAAAAGCCGATATTGAGACAGAGAAGATAGTCGGATAACTCTAAAGCATTGGAAGACCGAAACAGATGAGTTCCGCAGTCAAGCAATCAATCTTAATCGTAGATGACGAAGAAATCATCAGGGATTTCCTCTCTGAAGTTCTGGAAGATTATGAAGTAAGCGTGGCCAGCGACGGCGATGAGGCAATCGAAAAACTCAATGCCCGTAAATTCGATCTGGTTATCACTGATTTACGGATGCCCCGGGTGCCAGGTGAAGAAGTTGTGAAGGCTGCAAGAGAAAAAAACCCGAACGCCAAAGTAATTGTTATTTCTGGATATTCCAGTCTATATACGGTAAGCCAGTCGGTCAACAACGGAGCCTTCGGATTTCTGTCCAAACCCTTTAGTATTAAAGAGTTGATGAAGACGGTCACATCGGCGCTCGAGGCTAAGGATTAAACCGATGGCAAAAATACTCATTATCGATGATTCTGCCATTATAAGAAAATTGTTGGCTGACTTTCTTACTGATTCAGGCCATAAAGTTCACTGCTCAGCCACCGCCCATGAGGGAATTACCGAGGCAACCACAAAACAGTTTGACCTTTGTATTTGTGACTTGCATCTGCCCAAAACGACCGGATACGATGTGTTGACGGCAGTACTCAAGAAAAAACCGCTCATGCGATTTTTATTCACCGATTCGATGCCCGATCAAATTGCTGAACAGATAAATGGAGTAGGCGACTATAACTGCATTCGCAAACCATTTGAACTAGACCAGCTTCGATCAATATTAGATAATATTCTCAAACCGGTAAAAAGCCACTAAATACTATAGAGCCTGTCATGTTGCATATCCTCGTTGTCGATGACGAAGCCATTGTCCTTTCGCTGGTACGCGACGCGCTCGAGGACGAGGGATATCATGTTCAGACTTTCACCCGCGGCCAGGATGCGCTCGACTCGCTCACATTTGAACCGGCCGACTTGCTTTTAACAGATATCCGAATGCCGGGCATCACCGGCATAGAATTGGTCAAGGCAGCTCGGAACATTCGGCCAGATCTGGCCGTAATTTTCATGACCGGATACGCCAATCTCAGTTCAGCAAAAGACGCCATCAAGCACGGGGCTTCGGATTACATCATGAAGCCGTTTGAATTATCTGAAATCCGTCAAGCGGTCAGGCAGGCCCTTGCCAGCAAGGCCAAAAACGCGACGCGCAGCTCTGATCAGGAATTGACGAAGCTCACCGACCTAAGCGATATGCTCTTTGCCTCCTCGGATATAGAAGCGGTTCTGGCCTCGACGCTCAAATTTGCAGTTATGCACCACCAAGCCCAGCATGGCAGTATTATCACCTGCCATCCAAAGCATTCGGCACTTTTGAGTTTGACCGCAAGCAAAGGCAAAATCTTAGAATCTGCTTTGAACAGCGAAGCAGTCAACACAGCAGTTCTTGAGCTTGAAAAACATCACAGCCAGGAAACAATGATTCTCACAGCCCTCAGTGATCATCCCTTTTGGAGCAATTATCGCAGACTCACTTCAGGCTCTGAAGCTGAACCGGCTTGGAGCGAGGCGGTGACGTCCAAACAGATACTTGTGCTACCCGTTGCCGTCGGAGAACGATACTACGGCTGGCTCATGCTAGCTGTCCCCGATGACTCAAGCAAGGGGAAACAATCAGACACCAAATTTCTCTCGTTTCTTGTAAGGCAGCTCGGCGTAACGCTTGAAAATCTTTTCCTGCTTGAAGATACACAGGAAGCATATACCAAATTGAAAGAAATGCAAGATCAGACCATAGATCTGGAGAAGATGGCCACACGTGGCGCAATGTCAGCCGAGATTGGCCATGAAATGAATAACTTCCTCGGTGTAATAGCCGGGAACCTCTCCCTGCTTGCCCTTCATATCAAGAAAAAGAACTATGATACCCTTCAAAAGCATGCCATAGCTATCAATAAGACTATAGATAAGATGACTGTTTTTACAAGTCATCTCATGGATTTGACCTCAATCTCTTCAAAGAAAGAAATGCTCTATTTCGACAGGGCGCTGAGCGAAGTCATCGAGTATCTCAAACCTCAACGCCGGTTCCGCGATGTTCAACTTAACATTTCAATCATCTCGAAAGATATACCGATCGACGCCGACGCCACTCAGTTACAGCAACTGCTCTATAACTTATTTAATAATGCCGCAGATGCTCTCGCTGGTAGCTCACCTAAAATCATAGACGTCGAATTGCAATGCGAACCAAAACAAAATCGCTTTTCTTTTATTATGAAAGATAATGGCTCCGGATTCGACGCGGATAATATCACCAAAGCATTCAATGAAAAGTTCACGACCAAACCTCATGGCCACGGTTTCGGATTGGTTGTGTGTAAGAGAATAATAGAAAATCATGGCGGGAAAATTCAGATCGATTCAGCTATTGATATAGGCACGACCATCCGGTTGGACTTTCCTGTCAAAAACCAAACCGAAATCCCTCAACTGATCTCACACTAAAACTGCCTGCTTCCCCTCTGGGTCAATGCCTGACTTTCGGCGCACAAGGGACACTCTTCAACCGACCAGCTTTGGGCGCTGACCGAGGCTAATGGGAAAAACGGATAGTCAAACTTCACAGCGCCGCCAGAGCGATCCAGAAGCATTCCAATGCCAACAATATTGGCGCCATAGGAATTCACAAGCGCGATAACTTCGTTAATCGATGTTCCTGTCGTTAGGACGTCGTCGACGATGGCTACAAGTTGTCCCTTTTCAAGTGAGAATCCTCTTTTAAACTCGCGCCCCTTTTCTCCGGCCTCGGCATACAGCGATTCAATCCCTAAATAGCGCGCGACATCATAGGCAATAATTATTCCGCCCGTGGTCGGCCCCACAATAGCGCTCGGCTTGAACGGTCTTAGCCGCTCGGCCATCGCTTCACAAATCTTTGTGCAGATGGTCGGATTTTTCAAGAGAGTAAATTTTTCGTAATAAACATCGGAGTGACGCCCCGATGTCAGTTTAAAGTGCCCGGTAAGAAGAGCTTCGGAATCTTTGAATAGTTTGAGTATATCAGAGTCCTGCATTTTTTTCTTATTCCTCTGTGAAGATTGCCACTGCAACCGCAGTTTTTTTCTCATGAGCTATAGATAAGTGACACTGCGTCCGTCCAAGCTTTTTTTTGAGCGCATCAGTCAATTGGAGCACGGGACGTCCGGTTGAGTCATTGAGAATTTGAATATCCCTCCATGCCGGGCGCTGTTTGAGATATATTCCCAAACCTTTGATGACCGCTTCTTTCGCGGCGAACCGGCCAGCAAGATAATTCTGTCGGTCAATCCGGCTACTGTAATACGAAATCTCAATCGGACCAAGAATTCGCTTAGCAAATTTATTGCCGAAGCGGTCTAACAGACGCACAATTCGTTCGCTATCTACAATATCAAGTCCTATGGCTGATATCATTTCACTCCACTGATTGATGTTTTATCCGCGTTCCAAAATATTACAAATATATTTCATTTGCAATTGATGAAATATATTTGATTGCATGATAGGATTGTGTATATTAGATATAGATGTTTGGGGAGAGACAAGTCATTTGAAAACCTCTTACACCTGAATTATGAAGGTCGTTTCTTCGTTGCTGCGTAGACGCCGTGAACCGAATAATGAAAATTATTTGATAGCGAATACAAAACGCGAGAAGTGATTATAAAAACCCTTTACCGTGAGGTATCGGGAGTGTTTTCAAATCGCAAATCTCTCTCCAGCAAATTTAGCCCGTCATACCAATGGCGGGTTTTTTATGCGGTGTAAAAAAATGAGATGAACATAAGGAGTCGAGTTAGGTACGCTTTAAAAGGTCAATGCCGTCTTCGATTGCCGCGCGGAATGCCTTTTCAAAATTAACAGGCTCACTTGGCTGTTGAACAACGACAAAAAAGCATTCCGTACTCGCAGAAATATAATACAGCAGATCACGTTCGACTTCATATACACCATGTACCCGTTCACTCAAGAATCCGGATCGACGAGCAAAGAGCTCAATGACTTCGTTGATATTCTTAAAGATTTGTGGAAAGAGCTTTTTGAAATTTTTTTCGTGTAGACCGCTGCCGATGAAATTGCCGTCCACATCAAGCCGGAACACTTTTTGTACTCCAGTAATAGCAGTCAACCGATCAATGTAGGAAAGTTTCGGTGCCCTAGCGGAGAGCGAAGAAACATTGGTTTTTGTCGGAAGGAATGAGCCATTCTGAATAATAGAAATTACCGCGCTGTGCTGTTTTTTTAGGCTTGTTTCAGCTTCCTGTTGTTCTTCAAACGTGCTGATTGGCTGATCGATACTCCTTTCCACTTTATGAAGCACCTGACCGGATTTAAGAACAGTGGTGGTGATGCGCGGACTCGGGCGAGCTGCGTACTCGGTTTGCACCTGAAGTGAGACCTCGCCCCGCTTGACTAGCGAGGTTCTGCCTGCGGGAATGAAGCTACCTGAATCCATTGTATTCCAGCGTTCTTGCTATTTACTCGTTTGCTAATACGGCAGACAGTCCGCCGTTATCTTTTATATCGTCACAATTAACAGTTAGAATAACCACAATGTTGACAGGATTGACAACCTCCATCTACAAGCATGGCAGATCCGCAATCGGGGCATATTTCTCCCGGTAATTTCTGGCTGTATCCGGCGGCGATATGTTCTTGGGTAATAAAATGTTTGTTCAATATCTGAGCAATGGCGTCAGGGATGGAGAATATTTTGGCGCCACTTGAGTAAATCTGCTGAGAGCCGCCGATTCCTCTGAGTTGTCTGATTATTTCTGTCACGGGAATGCCTGAGCGAAGTCCAAGAGAAATCAAGCGGCAAATAGCTTCAGTGTCGGCCATTGTAGTATAGCCTGATTTTCCAATATGGGCAAAAACTTCAAATGGCCGTCCGTTCTTGTTATTGACTGTGACGTAGAGATTACCATAGCCGGTCCGAATTTTTTCGGTGAATCCGCTAAGAATTTCGGGACGGGATTCAGGAATGGGCTGAACAGACTCATCAGCCATCTCTTTCTTTGTGGAAAGGACCTGATTGGGACGCGAGTTATCGCGGTAAATCGTGACGCCTTTACATCCAAGCTCATAGGCCAACTCGTAGGCGCGACGGACATTTTCCTTGGTGGCGGATTCAGGCAGGTTGATTGTCTTTGAAACTGAAGAATCGGAAAATTTCTGAAACACCGCCTGCATTTTGATATGGTTCTCAGGTGAGACATCGGCTGCGGTCACAAAAATAGCCTTGACTGCTGACGGTATCTCTTGAAGGTCAGTGATTGAGCGCCGAGATGAAATCTTTCCTATCAGCTCATCGCTATAGAAGTTCTCCATGCGGGCAATTCGCTCAAAGAGCGAATTGATCTCGGTCAACCGGGTCCCGTCCATGACATTTCGTTCAAACGCCAGTGAATAATAGGGCTCAATCCCTGACGAGCAGTTTGCAATAATTGAAATCGTTCCGGTGGGAGCAATGGTGGTTACAGTAGCGTTTCTCATCGCCACCTCCTCGGATTTGTATATCGAGCCCTCCCAATTGGGGAATTTCCCTCGGATGGTGGCAAGCTCGGAGCTGTGGTTTCGCCCTTCGGAAAGTATAAAACTCATTAACTGCTCGCCCAGCCCCAATGCCTGAGGGCTGTCATAGGGCAGACGGAGTTTCACAAGCATATCAGCCCATCCCATAACTCCAAGACCAATTCGGCGGTTTTTTCTCGTCTGGAATTCGATTGCCGGAATAGGATATTTATTTTGATCAATGACGTTATCAAGGAAATGCACAGCATGTCGTACTACAGTAGCAAGGCGCGGCCAGTCGATGCCATCTTGGGCATTGCTGATACTGTAATCATTGGGCAGAGAGTCTTTGATAAAATGGCCGAGATTAATTGATCCGAGGTTGCAGGAATCATAAGGAGGCAAGGGTTGTTCTCCGCAAGGGTTTGTCGCTTCAATTGTCTCGGTCGGAAAAGTCGGATTGCTGCGATTCATTCTATCGATAAAGACAATGCCGGGTTCGCCGGTCAGCCAGGCATTGCTCACAATTGCCTCAAAAACTTCGAGGGCCTTTAGCGTCTGCTCCTTGCCGTCACGAATATATGGACTGTTCGTTTTGGGGTTGATGAGGGCATAATCCTTGCCTTCAGCCAGTGCCTGCATAAACGCATCCGTAATTGCGACAGAAATGTTAAAATTAGTGATTTCAGCCGTATCGCTCTTTGAGGTGATGAAATCCATGATATCAGGGTGGTCGACACGGAGTATTCCCATATTCGCCCCGCGACGGGTCCCGCCCTGCTTGATAGCTTCAGTCGAAGCGTTGATAACTTTCATAAACGAGACTGGCCCGCTCGCTACACCGCTTGTGGTCGCAACAATCGAATTTCGAGGCCGAATCCGTGAGAAAGAAAATCCTGTTCCGCCTCCGGATTTGTGAATAATGGCCGCCTGTTTGTTGGCTTCGAATATTTCATCTATTGAATCACCGACAGGTAAAACAAAACAGGCCGATAATTGCCCAAGCGAGCGTCCGGCATTCATGAGCGTCGGTGAGTTGGGAAGAAAATCAAGCGAGGCCATCATCTCAAAAAAACCCGAAGCAGTCTTTTTGACCTCGGTGTCATTCGCGCCATAGTTGCGATCGGCTTCGGCAATGAATTTCGCCACCCGAATAAACAATTCCCGCGGTGTTTCAATGACCCGCCCGTCATTATCCTTGATGAGATAGCGGCGCGCGAGAACCGCAAGGGCGTTTGAGCTAAGTACAATTTCTTTGTCAGTCCACATAATCTTCCTTAATTATACGAATACTATCGGCTTATCTGTTCATGATAATAATATGACCAGACTGCCTTGCAGAGAATCACATTTTGAGAGGTTGTTCTGGAGCCAAGCTTACTATTGCTAAATGCGGTTTGCCCGTGTATTTTAGGGGACAAATACGAAAGGAATTGTCTATGAAATCGCTCGATCTTGTTATCGCTCTTGGCGGCTACATGCTGCTCATGGGGCTTTTTGGCTATTACCGCACTCACACGCCGACACCGTTGTTTATAAACGGGGGCATTGCCATTGTGACAATAATAATCGGGATTTTCCTGAAAGGCGGTTCGCCTACAGTTCTCAACCTTGCAATCGGATGGATCGGCCTCAATACTCTTATGCTGGCATATATGACGTTCAAACGGATCGCGGCGCATTCCGACGTCCGCTCCGGTTCCGAGTATATCTTCGGAACACAGGCAGTCTTTGCCCTGATCGTGTTGATTGTCTTGGTACGATATAAGATCCAGACACCGAATTAGAACAGGTTTCGTGTGAAATCAGATGAGTTTACTATTCGGCAGGGAGAAAATCAGGATCGCTGCTCACCAATCGGTCCAGAAAGCCCACTCCGCGAGTGCCGAAATATGCCTCGGGCATATTATAAACTCGATCTTTGAGCGCGGCATCGAGTGAAATAAAGCGGTATTCCTGCTCTGCTAAAACAGCAAGCAGATCATTTATGAATACGGCATTAAGGCGGTTCGCCCGCAGGAGTAATATCTGTTTTACCGATTGGCCTGTGAGTTTACGGGCCATAAGTTCGGCTCGCTCAACCTCATCGAGGACATGGTTGAGATACTCATTCATCAGTTGGTTGAGCGCCTGAGAGTCGGGCTGTTTACCAAGCTTTTGCATTGAGAAATTATAGAGATAATCTTCGGGAATTATCGTCGCATGGGCGATTGTAGCTTTTTTGCTTTCAAGAAATCCCTCGGCCTGCTCTTTTGCTTTTGGAGTCGGGCCGTAATGCATGAACGGGAACCTGAAATAGCGTTTCTTTTGACCGAAACCCTCAAGCATTGGCTCAATTGTCTCCATGCCCATTTTGATTTCCTGAACGAATCTGGTAATGTCTATCTCGTTATAATCCTGATTGGAGAGCGTCATTGATCCGATAGTGTGCCCCTCGTTGAGCCACTGTCCCAATAAGTCAAAATTATTTTCGATATACTGACCGACAACAAATCCTGCGGCTTTCACTCCATGGAGTTTGAGACCTTCGAGCAGAAGATAGGTTATCGCCTGACGGTCGGTCTCTCCGAACGGATCAGCCACTGGAAGTTCATCGAACGTAATCGCGATTTCTTTTGACTGTGTTTTATTAGACTTCGCCGGTTTTGAAGTCTGCGCTGTGAGAAGCGTGGCTGTGAAAAGACAAGCCGTTACCAAGAGCGCTCTCATAAGGGTGGACTGTGAAATATTTTTATTCATCCTATTTAGTATCGGAAAAAACATATGAAAACTTTACACTGTGCGGATCACACATGTTTTAGGCCAAACCCTCACGTCTCGGTTAGTGTACCTGATGGTATTTCAAGAAGTTCGTCGGAACTGTGGATCCGAAAGGTGTGCCTCCGGTAATGACAACCAATTCTCCTTTTTGGGCTACATTGAGCGCCTGCACGGTTTTATCCACCACACTCAGCATCTCTTCGAACGAGCGGGGCTGCTTTATCAGAACCGGATAGACCGAGCGATGAAGGGTGAGTTGGCGTAACACCATCTTGTCGGGTGTCAAAGCGACAATTATCTGCGAAGGGAAAAGGTTGGAAATCATTTCCGCTGTATACCCGCTGGTCGTAAACGTACAGATCACATTTGTCGGACAGCAGACATTGGCATGGCTAACTGCCTCGGCGATGGCGTGGGCTGTCGCAGAGCGAAAGATAAGTGTTTGAAGCGTGTTTGGATGGGGAGGGGACACCGGCTCGGTTTCCATAAGCACCGCCGACATCGTTGCCACCGCTTCCTCAGGGTACTCACCCGAAGCCGTTTCGGCCGAAAGCATTACGGCATCGGCATAGTCGAAAACCGCTGAGGCAACATCGTTTATTTCAGCGCGGGTTGCTCGGGGCGAAAATCTCATCGACTCAAGCATCTGGGTTGCGACAATGACCGGCTTGTGATACCTATTTGCAAGCTCGATAATTCTTTTTTGTGTTCTTGGCAGTTGGGCCGGAGGTAGTTCAACTCCAAGGTCCCCGCGGGCAATCATCACTCCGTCAGCGGCTACCATAATTTCATCGAGAGCGTCGATTGCTTCCCGTTTTTCGAGCTTTGCAATGATGCGCAATCGACCGTTTGCTCGACTGATAAGCCGCCTCGCCTCGGCAATATCAGCCGATGAGCGAACAAACGAGAGCGCGATAAAATCAGCCCCGGCTTCGACTGCCGTGCGTATATCTTCCTTATCCTTTTTCGTTATGGTCGGAATGTTAATTTTTGTGTCAGGGAGGTTTATCCCTTTGGCTGGCAGAAGCGTCCCACTGTTGACGGCTTTGACCTTGATCCGCTTGCCATCAACGGAGAGAATCTCGAACAAAAGCTGGCCATCATCGATAAACAGACGCTGCCCTTTTTCGACTGATTCGACCACCCCGGGATGGTTCACTCCGATTATGCCATGCTTTACGTCTGATTTTCCGGATGTGAGGATCAACTGCTGGCCACGTACAATCGGTATTTGACCTTCAAAACGCTCAAGACGCAATTTAAGGCCGGCAATGTCAAAAATAAGCCCAACCGGGTACTTTGCTCGTCGCGTTCCTTCCCGAATGACTTTAACAGCCGCCAGGAAGTCTGGTTTTGTGCCATGAGAGCAGTTTACACGAAAAAGATTCACTCCGGCATTGACAAGCTTGCGCACTTTTTCAGGGGATGCGACCGACGGACCGTATGTCGCGACTATCTTTGTTTTTTTCATCTGACTAAAAAGAGCCTTCTGGACAACGAATCAACAAAAATTGACTTTTTGTCTAATTTGGTGTGTTTCATTGGACAAAACACTTGAACTCTTGCCTGTAATGGCATAGTAATAAGACAATTATGATAATCTTTCGGTAGCTTTAAGCATTTTCTCAAATAAGCTCTTCACAAACCAGTTGAAATAGCGTATAATAGGCATTCACAACGGAGAGGACGTTAGATTTTAGTAACAAAGAATGGGAAACGATGAATAAAAAGGTAATTATTGCTGTTAACAATATGATTTTCACCTCCAAGATTATGTCAATTCTCGACGGTTTGGAAGTCGAAGGGATAAAAGCGATCCGTTCGGACGACATTTTTGCCAAGGCTCAGGAACTTCGTCCGAATCTTATTATTATTGACTTGAATTTGAATGGAATCGAGGCCCCACAGCTCATTAACAAGCTTCGTTCGTACGAAGCGACCCAAAAGATTCCTATCGTATGCTATTCGCCGCATATCATGGCGGACCAGATGAAAGCCGCACTTTCCGCCGGAGCGACCGAGGTATTGCCAAATTCCAAGATGACATCGCGGATGAACCAGATTTTGGGCAAATATATTAATAATTGATCCCGAATGAGAGCGGTTGGATTCGCTCTCGTGGCAATACGTTTTCATGCGCCTGCTTGAGATTCACATCGAAGTGAAAGATATTGAGCGGGCGTTGGCTTTTTATGCCGCTCTTCTCCCCCATCATAAAATCGTCCATTGGCAGGATGGCTCGGCAAAAGCGCTGGTTCTGCATGATGGCACCGCTTTCGGCATCTGGAAAATCGGAAAGCTCGGGCTTCTGAATGGCCGTGGAGGAGAACATCTCCATTTTGCCTTCCAAATAAAACCTGAAGACTACAACCACTACAAGCAGAAGCTCATTGAACTGAAGGTCACACCGCTCGAACATATCTGGGATGACGGACATCGAAGTCTCTATTTTTTCGATGCTGACAATCACCAAGGGGAATTCATGACCCGGGACTGGCTTTGGAAAGAGCGCGCTGAGGCAAAACCTCAGACAGAATAATCTTCTGTTTCATCCATTCTTAAGAAAATTTCGCTTTCCCTTTGGACTGAATATTGACAAGTCATCAGCCGCTGGCTATTTTTGCCCATGAAGCAGACAATGCTTACAATCTTTGTCACCACCAACATCATCCCAAGAGGAGAGAAATTATGACTCGCGATGAACGCACCGCCCATATCAATTCATACGCCAACGCCCACACCATGCTTGTTTATGCGCTAAAAGAGATGCCCAAGGAAGCTTGGCAGTATAAGCCGACGCCCAAAGAGTGGAGCATTCATGAGATTATTGTGCACCTGACCGATGCCGATCTCAACAGCTCTGTTCGTATGAGGACTTTTATCGCCCAACCGGGACACACAATTATGGCCTACGAACAGGATGAGTGGACCAAAAAACTTGAGTATCACAAACAGTCAATGGAGGACTCGCTTGAGGCATTCAAATATATCAGAAAGCTAAACGGCCAGATTCTAAAATCCCTTCCTGATTCGGTCTGGTCGAACACGATTCAGCACCCTGAAAGTGGGACGATGAGTTTTGAGAAATGGCTGAAGATTTATGACGAGCACACTGTAACACATATTGGCCAGATGAAACGGAATGTCGAGAAGTGGAAGGCCTCGAAATAAGGACGCGGTAATCTCATATTTTCTTAGTATCGGGCGAGGAATGCTATCCCCAGCTTGGGGCGCCCTACACCACAGAATCACACCGCCCGCCAAGGCGGAGTGCGGTACTAGAAATTATAGCAGACGTTCCCTAAATGTCGTTGCGAGGAGTGCCTTCTTAAGGCACGACGCGGCAATCTCAGTTAATTTAAAGTGCAGTCAGGTGCGTTCCCCTACCAACCGCCTTCTCGCCTCAAGGACTCTTTCAAGCGCAATTTCGCGGCTTTCGCCGAGTGCCGTCAGGTGTCCCATCTTGCGGCCGGGGCGGGGTTCGGCTTTCCCATACAAATGCAATTTAACTCCCGAAATTGACAATGCGGCCTTCCAGTTTGGCTCGCCGTTTGCCCAGACATCTCCAAGGAGGTTTGCCATCGCCGCCGGCGAATGATATTCGGTCGATCCGAGCGGGAGATTGCAGACCGCGCGAAGCTGTTGCTCAAACTGATTAGTGACACAGGCATCAATGGTCAGATGGCCAGAATTATGGGTTCGCGGAGCAAGTTCATTGACTATCAGACTGCCGCTTTTTGTCACAAAAATTTCGACACAGAGCACACCGACAACATCGAGTTTTGCTAAGATATTTCGCGCCAGCTCGATTGCCTCTTTTCGAAGTGAGTCTGAGACATTCGCAGGATAGATGGAAAGATCGAGGATATGATTCTTATGCCGGTTCTCAATCAGACCAAAATGAGCAAAGCTTTTGTCGACCGCTCTTGCGGCCACAACTGAGACTTCCCTTTCAAAATCGACAAACGCTTCCAGAATTCCCGATGGGGCATCGAGCGAAGACCATGCTTTGTCTGCTTCCTCGGCTGAATTAATCCGCACCTGTCCTTTGCCATCATACCCCCAATCTGCTGTTTTGAGAATTGCAGGCAGGCCGATTTTTTGAAGGGCACTTTGGAGATCACTGAGTGACTTGACGTGGCGAAAATTTGCCACTGGAAAGCCGTTTTCGCTCAAGAATGTTTTCTCACGAAGACGGTTTTGGGTGGTATACAAAACTGATCCGGCTGGACGGACGGTCGTTACCGCGCTTGCGGCATCGACAGTAGTCACATGGACATTTTCAAACTCGAAAGTGATTACATCGACATCCGATGCGAACTCTCTGACCTTATTTAAATCAGAGTAGTCGGCAACATACTCTTTATTTGCAATCTGTCCCGTGGGGCTGTTTTTATCGGGTGAATATGTGTGAACACAAAAACCAATTTTTCGGGCTTCTATAGCAAGCATTCTTCCCAGCTGCCCGCTTCCGAGAATGCCTATCGTTGAGCCGGGTAAAATGGATAAACCATTCCCTTTGGTTATCGACCGGCTCACTTGAGTTTTTCCTGACGCACTTTCTTTGTCTGCACCGAGCGGAACTTGCGAAGTTTTTCTCTGAGTTCTGGGCGTTTGTTGGCCAAAATCGCGATTGCAAGAAGGGCGGCGTTTTTTGCGCCGGCTTTTCCCACGGCAAGTGTTCCGACTGGAATCCCTGCTGGCATTTGGGCAATGGAGAGAAGCGAATCCAGACCTTTGAGCATCTTGCTCACGACCGGCACACCGAGTACGGGCAGAAGCGTATGCGAGGCGACCATACCGGGCAGATGGGCCGCGCCTCCGGCTCCAGCGATTATGACTTCGATACCGCGCGCTTCGGCTTCTTTTGCGAACTTGGCCATCAAATCCGGTGTGCGGTGAGCTGAAACAACTTTGCATTCGTGCGGAATTGCAAACGCCTCCAGTATTATGGATGCCTCATCCATCGTATCCCAATCGGATTTGCTTCCCATGATAACCGCGACAAGCTGACCTTTTGAAGCCGTTATGGTTTTTGATTTCTTTTTCTTGGCCGCCACTTATTCGCTCTTTCCGGGTGTGAATCCAAGTACGCCGTCGAAAGTGTACAGATGCTCGGTCTTAATAAAATCAATTGATGCCTTGGCAAGTCGTTCGAGCAATTTTACAACATGCATGTGGTTTACCGGAGTCCCATAGGTCTCACTCTTGAAGCGGCAACACCAGTGATCGGTAAGAAAAGTTTCGGGAAAACCATCAGGCCATACTTTGACACCGCGATTGCTTATCATGGTGAGCTTCATTCCGTCGCCGTTCATCTTCTCCATCACCTCGGCAAGCGGGTTGGTACTTCCTGTCCAATGGATAAAGAGATCGACGCCCATGAGTTCTTTTTTGGTGCGATGGGTGGTGGTAATTTTTGAGAGCGAAGACTGCCTTGACCCCGATTTGTAACTGGCATGTTTGAGTTTATCTGGCCGTTTGCCGAGTCTATCGACGACTGCCTGAGCGAAATCTTTAGTGCCGACTTTTTTCTTGCTGTGGGCTTCGGTAAAAACATCGTAGGTGTGTATGCCGTCTTCGATTGTTTTAAGCCATGCATTGTGTATGCGCCCGGCAATTTCGGTTTGGTTAATATGCACGAGCATCATTACTGCCCCAAGCAGCAATCCCGACGGATTGGCGACATCTTGCCCAGCACGTCGGGGGGCAGAGCCATGAATGGCCTCAAACATGGCACATTGCTCTCCGATATTGGCCGAACCGGCCAGTCCGACTGATCCGGCAATCTGCGCGGCAACATCGGAAAGAATATCGCCGTAAAGGTTTTCCATGACTATGACATCAAAGGCTTCGGGCGTGTCGGCGAGTTTGGCCGCGCCGATATCGACAATCCAATGCTCGTTTTGAATATCTGGATACTCCAAGGCAATCTCATCATAGACTTTATGAAAGAGACCATCGGTCATTTTCATAATGTTATCTTTCGAAAAGCAGGTCACTTTTGAGCGATTGTTCTGGCGGGCGTATTCAAAGGCATAGCGGACAATTCGTTCACAGCCCGGACGACTGATGAGTTTCAAACACTGCACAACCTGATCGGTCTGCTTGTGCTCAATACCGGCATAGGTGTCTTCCTCGTTCTCACGCACGATGACAACATCCATGATTGGATGTTTGGTCTGTACAAAAGGGCTGTATGAGACACATGGGCGTATATTGGCATAGAGCCCAAGGGTTTTACGGGTGGTGACATTGAGGCTTCGGTAACCGCCGCCTTGGGGTGTAGTTATGGGAGCTTTGAGAAAGACTTGAGTGCGGCGGAGTGATTCCCAGGCCGATGGCTCAATACCCGCGGTAATCCCCCTCAGATATACCTGCTCGCCAATCTGAATTTCTTCGATTTCGATCTGCGCGCCTGCTTCGTGGAGGACATGCAAAGTTGCCTTCATTATTTCAGGCCCGATGCCGTCACCATGCGCCACTGTGATTGATCTTTTTCCGGCCATCGAGCTACTTCCTATCCTCTATTAAAAACATACGACATCCGTTTATTAGCGCTGATTGTTCAGCTCTACTATGTACGCAATCACAATGCAGGGGACAAGTATAGAGTAAGCGCTTCGTGCTGTCAAGCAAGCGACAGAATGCGTGTCTTTAATGAGTTGAGATGCGTCTAAAAAAAATATTCGTCGGGAAGCGGCGAATATACAAAAGAAAGTTGAACCCTTTTATCTGTCCCTTTTCCCTTAATCCCAAGAACTCTAATGAGAGCATGGGTGGCATCGGGCATACGAAGCAGAACCCAGTCGCCAGTTCTTATTGTGACCCTGTCTCCAGCTATGTAATTTTTGAAGAGAGGTGACTTACTAATTATTTCGTCATGAGTGCCTGCAAACGGGAGCAGAATCAGTGTGTTTTCTTTAAGAAAACCGTCAAAGCGAGCAGGGGAACAGAGATAATCTATTGTGTCTTTTGAGAAAAAATAGAGATCATTGGCGGTATCATGAGCCGACACGTATTGGTCGTTTATTAAAGAGTAACCGTCCTTGTCAGATTGACTCCTGAGAGACAGCACTATTTTCCCACGCGGCGCGCACACCGCAATCAGTTCATCGGTTGGCTCGGAGAGCGACTGATTTGAATAGGCTGCCCGAACCGAAACATAATACTTTACGCCATTCCTCAACCCTTTCGCCACAAAAGTTGTGACGCTGTCGTCGGGATTAGTATCCCCAAGAAACGGTTCAGAGTTAAAGGGATCTACCAGCGGGAGTCCGGTTTCTTTATGCACGAGTTTAGGCTCGCGATTGATGTAGATATTGTAGGAACTAATCTGCTTTTTGCCCGATGTCTTCCAGGTGAGAGTAATCGTTTTATTATCAGGCTCGATGGTTAGCTCACGAATTTCGGATGTTTCATTGCTTGATTGCTCGGACGCAGAATCTTTGCTCCCTTTCCGACCACCACAACTGACAAGCAATAGGGAAAATCCGATGCAAATGATCGATTTAAATGGAGTGCTTAGAAACATAGACTCATGTCCTCTCTACTAAGTCCGGTCGCAACTTCGATACAATACAAAACAAACAAGAAACTGTCCTCACAGTATCGGCAAAAACCGTCTGTTTATTTAGCGGCTGTTGTGTCCTTTCGAGCCAACGTCATAGCATACTCGAGCCAGGCATCCTCGACGACGCTTATTTCCGCGCCCAGAATGTTTCGGACTGCATCCGGAAACGGAAGCTGCGTTTCATAGAGCGCTTTAAGCGTCTCAACGTCGAACATTCCCATGACGAAGGCGTCAAATGATGCGGCTTCAGCGGTCTGGTATCGCTCGGTATCACTGCTCACTGTCGCATCCAGAGCCAAGGAATCAAGGTGTATCAGGCTGCTATCTCGGATGAAATTAAGTGTCATGGCATGGTAGTCCTGTCCGGAAAAGTCATACAGAGCGATAAGGCCGTGCTTTAAGAATGGATATTTCGGCTCCACCGGGGACCATTTGGGCAACAAATACTGCACGATAACCGGGCCAGGGAAACTCGGCAGCCAAAAATGAATTGCGGTGTCGGTCGCAAAGGGATACAGCCTGCCGGTTATCTCCCTTCCCTGCCCAAAGCCCGAATAAAAGAAGAGTGTTGTCGTGTCGGTCATCGCTGGTATTTTCAGTTCCCGTGTGATTCTGTCGATTGCAAACATGTACCCTTTGGAGAAAGACTCAAGGTTTTTCTCTTGGGGATGATTGGGTGGATATTTGACAAGAAGCTGTTGATAGGAATATGTCCTCCAGTTGGCGTATCTTGGATCTTGGAACGCTTCTGGAGGGTCGCTTTTATAGACACAGGAGAAGGAGCCTAAGGCGAGCATTACCATTCCAAAGCAAACAGCAGTTCTGGCAAATGAACTCTTCGAGAGTGGATTCAATAAATTAGTCACGCAAAAGTATACGCGGACACTGCGAGGCTGTCAACAAAGTCGTACTGTGTGAAATATCTTATGAAAGCATGCCATCAGGGTAGTTCTTGAGTCCCAAAAACCCCTTGACTTAACACCGAACGGCAAGCAAATTAAAGACTTAGCGATTGCACTAAATCCTTGGCTTCGACTCAAGCCGGGAGAAACTAAAGGTGCTCCGTTGTGTAAAGAACAATTAAACAGATTTTGGAGGCCCTGCTTCATGAAACTTAGCGACCGGGAAATAAACGGTGTCGTGATATTGGAGCCCAAAGGTAAAATTATGGGTGGCCCGGACGCCAGTCTGCTTCACGACAAACTCTACGAATATATTGAAAAGAACAAAAAGCGGGTTATTATCGACTTCGCGCAGGTCGATTGGATGAACTCGACCGGCCTGGGAATTCTCATTTCAGGCTACACGACGCTCAGAAATAACAACGGGGAACTCAAACTGGCAAATGTTACCGATAAGATTCAATCGTTGCTGACAATAACGAAACTTGTGACTGTCTTCGAATCCTATGACTCGATAGACGAAGCGATTAAAAGTTTCAAGTAAGAGACATACCAACCCTTAAAACCTTTACCCCACGCAGGTAGACGACATTCCGTCGGCCTGTTATTTTGGAGCCGCCCAGCAGATGGACAAACCCATAATCACCGACAACACAATGGTCATTCCCTCCAATCAGGAGTATCTCAGCGATGTCGACATTTTCATCGAAGGCAGCCTTCGCGGCTTCGGCGCAAGCGAGTCGATCATCGCCGATATTGCCATCTCAGTTTCCGAGCTTGTAAATAACGCAATTCTCCATGGCAACAAATCATCGGTCAGTAAGCGAGTAACAGTAAAATTGGTCAAAAGTAATGGATCCGTCACCATTTCAGTCAGTGATCAGGGGGATGGATTCCAAGCTGAAGAAGTTGCCGATCCGGTTGCCGATGAGAATTTATTAAGAGAAGTTGGCCGTGGGATTTTCATCGTCCGAGCCTTGATGGATAAGGTGGATATCGAATCGTCCACTATCGGCACGACCATTAGCATCACCAAAGCAATATAAGTTAAGCCGCAGGGCAAGCAGCACAGCGATGGATTTCATCCTCGGCAAAACACTTCTATATTTTCTCATAGGCGGATTTCTTGTCTTTCTGGCTGTTACCGTCATTCGGGACAATTTCTCAAACCGTCTTAATCGTGTCGCCGGGAGCATGTTCTTCTTTGCCGGACTCGGGCCACTTTCGCTTGCGATCGGGCTTCTCTTAGGACGAGAGACGCTTCGCGCCATACCGCTGACAGATTCGTCGCTGTACAACCTCATTTATCTCTGGGAATTCTTTTTCCCAACACTGCTTCTGTTTTCATGGCTGTTCCCTGCTGACCGCCTGCGGGAGCTACGGTTCCCGCGTCTCCCGCTTCTTATCTTCCTCCCACAGGCGATGCATCTCGTTTTGACAATTTTCTTCTATGACGTCGGGGGGATGATAAGTTTTCTCAATTCCGGTTTTGTACAAGAAGGGCTGCTGAGCATTGTGCTTAAGCCACTGGCGTACCTTGCAACCCGTATGCTCATTCTTTTCAACTTCTCCAATGCCTACGGAGAGATTATTTTCGGCATAATTAACCTAATTTATGTGGCGGTCGCGTTGTATTATTTTGAGACGGGAAAGCGGTACCTTCGCAATCCACGCCTGATAAGCCAGACTCACATTGTACTCTGGGGCATTCGGATTTCACTGGCTCTGTATGCCCTCTCATTTTTTATAAACGCGCTGTCGACGTCAGAGACCGCCTCTGTCGTGGCACGGCTCTGTGTCATCGTCGCTTTAGTCGCAGGCTCTGGCACACTTGCCTTCGCCATAGTCCGGCACCAATTTTTGAATGTCCAGTTGGTGTTCAGGCAATCGCTGATTTACACCTTCACTTCTGCAATTCTTGTCGGTATTTATCTTTTAATTGGAATGAGGTGCCAGGAGATGCTTGCGCCGATCCTTGGAGCGCGGGCCGAAGTTGTCAGCTGGGTGATCATTGTTTTTCTCCTTATGCTCTTTCAGCCTATAAACAGCTGGATTGACAATGTTATCCGTTCGATGTTTATGCGCACCCGTTCTGACCACCGGAACATAATCGAACGGTTTTCGCGCCAAATTATATCTCAATTTGAACCGAAAGCTCTCAGGCAAACCATCGAGGAGACGCTGAAAACATCATTGCTCGTCGAGCAGGTTTATTTTGTTATCTACGACGACAGCATCGGGGAGTACGCCATTCTTCCCAGCGAGGATTACGATAAACGCACCGTAGTGGATCGCGAGGACCTGATGCTTCGCGGCATAAATCTTCTGGACACGCCTTCGTATTACGGCTCGCTTTCCAACTATGAAAAGGAATCTGATCTGGCTGAATTTTTGATATCGCACAATGTCAAACTCATTTTGCCAATGAAAGACGCAAAGAATCTCCTGGGCTTTTTGGCTCTGTCCTCAAAAGCCGCTGGATACAGATATACTCCCGAGGACTTGAACCTGCTTGGCGTTCTGTCCAATCAGATGGTGGGCGCGCTGACAAACGCCCGGCTCTACGTAGAATCGCTTGAACGGCTACGCCTTCAGGAAGAGGTCTCAATGGCTCGTCAGATTCAGCTTGAACTGCTGCCTGCCAAGGCGCCTCATCTGCCATGCGGAACGATTACCGCGCATTCGATTCCATCGCGGACTATCGGAGGAGACTTCTATGATTTCATCCATATCGAGAAGACCAACCGTTTGGGAATCGTTATAGCCGATGCCTCAGGTAAAGGAATGCCCGCGGCGCTCTTGATTGCTCAGGTACAGGCGATACTTCGCAGTGAGGTCAACAACGGCAATTCCATCGCAACAATACTTGCGAATATGAATAGGCAGATAAGTTTGAGCACCTCATCGGAGAAGTATGTGACTCTTGTCTATGGCGAACTCGATCAGATTTCCGGACTCTTTCACTTTGCCAACGCCGGTCACAATTACCCTATCCTTGTCCGCAAAAATGGTGACGTTGAATTATTGATAACTGGCGGACCAGTAATCGGCGCATTTTCACATTTGCAGTTCACCGAAGAAACAATCAAACTCGCAGAAGAGGATGTTTTATTTTTCTTCACCGACGGTCTCTCAGAGGCAATGGATATCAATGGGCAGGAGTACGGCGAGGAGCGGATCAAAGCCCAATTGGTTTCCCTCCGGGGGAAAGACCCCGAAACAATTATGGCCGCGATCCTCGAGGATGTGCGACGGTTCGATGTTACTTTTCCGCCGCAGGATGACACGACGATTGTTGCCTTTAAAATGAACTCGGCCTGTGTCGAGACTCGTTCATCAAATGGAGGCCAGCGATAATTTACGCCGCTCAGATGAGAATTGGCGCAAGGTGAACTGCCAGCTTGACGTGGCTGTATAAAACACGTTCTATGTTAAAGTCCGTCACAACGGGCTGATTGTTTATCAGTGTAGCTGGGCAAACAGTATGGAGGGATGATGAAAAGACGATTGTTACAATTTTTATTATTTCTGCTCTTTGTCTCCTGTTCGAGCCTCCATGCACAATCTAACACCACTCGATACAAAGAATTCAAACTGGACACCACTAAAGTCGAGTATTTTTCCATTTCTTTTGACAACAATCGTTTGTGGATTACCGTGCCCAACCAATTAGATACCTTACCCATCGTTTTGTTACGTAATGTCTTTGTCTCGGACAGTACAGTTCGAGTTGGTGAAAATGTGTATTTCGACTCCTTAGGTCTTCGAACGGGGGATGTGGTGTACGAGTATGGCCGAATCGCCGATGCCTCAACTGAGGTTCACAACAAAACCACTACTATCACGTTTTTTGCCCGGACATCGCCTGAATCCCCTCGAGCCTCAATCAGACGGGGCGCACTCATTAATCCGTTTGGCGACATTTCAGTTGATTCAGGGCAGTTCATTCGTGGATTCGTCTTTTCCGTGGCGGGCAACATCACGATCAATGGTGAAGTGAATAAAGATGTAATCTCACTTTTCGGAAACGTATCTGTGTTGCGGGATGCTGTGGTTAGAGGAGATATCGTTTCTGTGACCGGCGACTTGAGTCTTGCGAAGGAGGCTGCCGTATATGGAGGTGTGTTTTCAGGTCAAAACAGGCGAGCTAATTGGCGTGATCGTCTGAGAGGCAGTCCGCGGGAGGTTTCGCTCATCGGAAACCTTGACTATAATCGAGTAGACGGCTTATCAACTTTTCTTGTTGTTGGATATATGGACGAAGACAGCATACTGCCAAATATAAAGTTTATCACAGGGTACGCCTTTAACTCAAAGCGCACCCGGCACTCGTTGGCGCTTGAACAACCGCTCCATAAAAGATTTGAGCTTAAACTGGGAGGCTCAGTTTACCGAAAGCTGGCATCAAACGACGACAGGCTTTTGAGTAACACCGAGAACACAGTCTATTCGTTGATAGCGGGAGAGGACTTCAAGGACTGGTATGAGGCAACCGGCGGTGAGGCCTATGTTCGCGTAAAACCCTGTCATTCATCCTCTTTTCTGCTTGGCTACAGGAACGAGTCGACATCCTGGCTTAAATCTCGTGCGCACCTCTGGTCGCTCTTCGGCGGTAGCAAACTTTTTCCTCCGAATTTTCATACTGTGGACAGTGCGCGACGCGAGCAAGGAATTGCTGAAATAGATACTGGCAATATTGCCGAAATATATGCGGATGCCTCATACGATACCCGTCCTGATGACGGTGTCTTCACAGTCTCCTCATGGGGTGCAACAGCTGAACTCGATTATTCCCATCCTGATCTTGGCGCTGATTTTGACTACAGCCGCTATCGGTTTTCTCTTACGCGCTTTCAGAAAATAAATAGCTTTTCGATACTTCTTCTACGTGGAACGTATGGCGGTAGCGATGGTTATTTGCCGATCAACCGCCAGTACTACCTGGGCGGCTTGGGAACGCTTCTCGGCTATAAGCACAAAGAATATAACGGAAATCGCTTCTGGATGACGAATGCAGAGTATAGAATCAGTCCACCGGGATCCCTTTTCGCATTTTCTATTTTGTGGAATGCCGGGCAAATTACAAGCAATCCCTCGTTTGACAGCACGGAAGTAAAACAGGATTTTGGATTCGGTGTCTATCTTCTCGAAAACGTCAAGGTATCCCTGACCAAGCGACTCGATCGTCGCGGCGAAGACGTTCAAGTGTATGTCCAAATTGGAGATAGCTTCTAAATCCAGCTCCCTCTACTTCTCTGCCGTTTGTCCAAGGAACAGGCATTTCCTGTGCATCTTTCCTCCCCATTCTCTCGCGTTTCCTCAAATTAGCATGAATCGAAGCCTGAAGCGATTGAGACTTCTGCCGATAAATAAACTGAGACTAATAGTACGGACATAGACCCATGGATAGAAATGCTTGACGGAAACATGGCTGATATAACACACGACACCAAAGATACTTCAGAAAAGAGCACCTTGTCTGCGGATATTTTCGCTGACCTCGAGGCCACTCTCGACGAAGTCGCTGAAGCCAACCCTCGAATTGATGGTGGTCACGGAGATAATGTGCGTCGAGAGACAGATCTTCGGGCAATTCTCGAGGTCTCGCTTGCTGTCAATTCTTCGCTTGAAATAAACGAAGTCCTTGAGATGGTTATGCGCAAAGCTGTCGAGCTGATGCAGGCCGAGCGCGGACTCATCATGCTTCTTGACGAACAAGGAGAACTTCAAGTCAAGACCGGGTACAACCTCTGCAAAGAGCAAATGATGGAAGAGGATTTCCGGATATCAAACAGTACTACTTCGCAGGTTGCCTCCACCGGCAAAGCGGTTTACACATCGGATGCAATGGCTGACGACCGTTATTCAAACCAACAGTCTGTCGTCGAGCTTCACCTGCGTTTGATTATGTGTGTGCCGCTAATGATAAAGGGCACTGTCATTGGCGTAATATATCTCGATAACTCCAATCAGACAAAGATGTTTCTCAAATCCGATTTGTACCTCTTTGAGCTATATGCCCAAATTGTTTCGAATGCCCTTCACAACGCGAATATTTTTGATTCCTTAAAGCGGCTGCAGCGCTTCAATCAATCGATTGTCGCAAATTCACCGGTCGGAATAGTTGTGATCGATAACACAGGCCGCATTGCCTCGGTCAACACCGTCGGACTGGAAATTCTCGACTTGGATCGCGATAATGTCCGACTTCTGGGATTTGATCTCAATCCAACAAGGTTTTTGGATATCATTCCCGAATCCGAACGTGGCCGCTGGAGGACGATGATTAATATTGTTCTCACGACATGGCATGAGTATTCCGATGCCCGCTATTATCACAACACGGGTTATCTTGAGAAAGTCCTCTCGTTGAAAATTTCGCCGGTGAGCAATCTGCCTAACGGTTCCGACGGCCTTATTATGACAATGGAAGATGCCACAGAAAAAGTCACCATGGAGCAATATGTCATTCTCTCCGAGAAACTGGTCGCCCGCGGTGAGATGGCGGCCTCTGTCGCGCACGAGTTAAATAATTATCTAGCCATTATCGCAAACAACGCCGAGTTGATGAGCCTGAACATCGACCGAGAAAAGTTTGACAAGGTCAAATTCAATAGCAAATCGATAGTCGAAAATATCTTTAAGATCAAACGGTTTGTTGACAGCTTGATGGATTTCTCCAATCCCGAACCGGAATATATCAGCTATGACATTAAACGACTTATTGATGACCTGCTCTTTTCAATGCGTATTCAACCGCGATTGAAGCTCATCCATTTCACCATTGATATGACAGTAGAGATACCGAATCTTGAGATCGATGTCGGCCAAGTCCAGCAAGTACTTATGAATCTGCTCAATAATGCCGCAGATGCTATAGAGGATCATGCGTCAAAACAAACTGACACCGAGAAGCAGTTTTCTCGCGAAATCGGTGTGACTGCCGCATTCGATGCCGCTCAGGACAAAATTGTAGTTCAAATTAGAGACAACGGCATCGGCATGAGCAATGAAGTGCGTGCAAAAATTTTCACTTTACACTTCTCGACTAAAAAGGGCGGGCACGGTCTTGGGCTATATAACTGCGTCAAGATAGTCAAACAGCATGGCGGCACGCTCACTGTCGATTCGGTCGCGGGACAAGGCTCGACATTTACACTTGTACTTCCGCGCTTCCATCCGCAAACTCAAAACGCAAAAGTCTAAATGAGCCCTCTGGCATCCGATTCCCGCTTTAGCGACATAAGTCTGCTTGGCCGCGGAGGAACAGCGGAGGTCTCGCGAGCCTATGTTGCCGATTTGGCGCGTTTTGCAGCAGTCAAAGCTCCTCTCACATGCGCTTTCCCGGCAATTGATCTCAAAGCGCTTATTGACCGCGAATGGGAGCTTATCGGCGGGCGAAGATTCCCGGGACTTGTGAGGCTCTTAGAGAAACCGGACACTGAAAAGCCGTATCTACTACTGGAGATGTGCCATGGCCCGACTTTGGACTCAGTGGGAAGAGTCGAGGATATAGCAGTAGCGGTTAATCTCTTATCAGCAGCAGTGCTCTCGCTTGAGTATCTCAATGCCAGCGGTATAATTCATGGCGACATCAAACCACACAATTTCTTCCTTCCCTCAAATTGGAGGGAATGCGCTGATAACCGATTTTTCTACCTTAAGCTTTCGGACTTCTCGCTCGGAAGACTTGTCAATGAGTCAAACTCTTGCCGGCTCGGCCTGGGAACATTGGGATATATGGCCCCAGAGACAATTGTCGCGGGCGAAACCTCTCATCGTTCCGATCTTTTTGCCTTGGGCGTGATGGCATATCAGATGTTCACTGGTGTCCATCCATTTATGGCTGAAGACAATGACCCGCTTGTCATAAACAGCCGTGTCAGGGAGCAGGAGCCAAAACCCATCAAAGAACTGCGTCCAGATCTGCCTCATGGATTAGTTGCGTTTATAAACCGCCTTCTCTCAAAAGATTCATCCCAGCGACCCGAATCGGCATGGCAAGTCTGCTGTGAACTTAAGAAAATTGGCGCACATTATCCATTCGAGAATGCCCTGCGGCCATCACATTTGACAAGACGCACTCAGAAGTACTCCGAACTGATTGGAAGTGTTCTCGATATAAGCGATGAGCAGCGCAGGCGTGTCGATGACATTACCGGCGGTCATTCAGAAAAACTGCGCGTTCTCATCGCGTCCAATTTTCTCTGTGGAAATCTAAAGTATGACAAAGGCCGATTTACCTTCAAACAGGATGTGCTTTGGCCGAACAGACTGAGGAAGTCTGAGCTTGCGGCTTTCTCCTGTCTCCCCTTAAAAGCAAAGAAGTCGGTGATTTCATACTCAGCGAGAACGCCAAACACTTGCTATATGCCTCCTGTTTCAACTAACCTCTGCTCTGCCTACGGCCTCCCGCCCGCCTTTTCGGAGATGCTGACTCAGTTTCTCTCCCCAAAGTCAATCAAACGGCTTGCGTCAAAACAAGCCATTAGATTCGAAAAACAGGAACAGATAGAGCTGGCTGGATATACCTATCTTCGTGCCGGAAAGCTTGAGGAGGCCGATCGATGCGCATACCAAGCCGCAATCAGACTTAATGGAGATCTCCAGCCCAAACGGGCAATGCATCTTCTCAGACGCGTGATCGAGTTTGCAGAACTCACGAATAATTTGAAATTGATCCGTGGGCTCTTATTAGTCGCTGGGAATATATCCAAAGAGAATGGCGAATTCGCCGAGTCGATGGTGATGTACGAACGGCTAATTGTACTATTCGAGTCACTTCCAGAAGAAAAACTGCTCGCCGATGCACACAAAAGTTTAGGCGATCTCTATCGACTCAAGCAGGACTTTGCGGCCGGGGTACAATCGCTGGAGAAGGCGATTATCATTTACGAGAAACTGAATCTCCATCTGGACATTTCCCATGTCCTGAATAATCTTGGCAACTTATACTGGATAAACTCTGATTTACCAAAAGCCCTCTCACATTACCGACAGGCGCTACACATCCAGAGAAAAGCCGGTGCCGATGCGGAGGTGGCATCGACTGTCAATAACATCGCGGTCATGTATTTTATGCGAGGCTCGTATGGGCGCGCTATCCGGTTATTCAATCTTTCGCTCAATATGAAGAAAGAACTTGGCAACATGGGTGAAATCGCTCGGACCCTCAATAATCTCGGATATATTTATCACTTGAGCGGCGACAGCGGCAAGGCAGTTGTCTGTGTAGGCGAGTCGCTTGAACTGAACCGAAGAACAGGCAACAAAAAAGAAGTCCTAATCAATCTTGCGACATTAACTTCTATGATGATCTGTGCCGGACAACTCAAGCAGTCGCTCCAGTATATCAAAGAGGGGGTTGAACTTTCGGAGAGTATTGACGACCTCGCACACAATGCCTCTTTCCAACTCGATATGGCAGCGGTTTTCAGATTGATGGGCAGGATTTCTGAAGCCGAGCAAGCATTGGTGCGAGCAGAAAGGACGCTTCTTTCTATTGATGATCCAAGCCTGGTTTTTTCAGCGAAGATACAAAAAGCGGAAATTCGCAACTGCGTGGGCGATGGTGAGACTGCCTTCGATCAAGCCAAAAAACTGACTGTTGAGGCTCAAGGCCGCAAGGATCATCTCAATGAAATGAATGCGTTGCTCCTTATTACGCGTCTGACGAATGAAACTATATATGTTGACAGAGCTATGGCGCTTACTGAAGATATGAAAGAACGTCGCAATAGGATTCGGCTAGTGTTCAACATGCTTGAATATGCCCTTGAGAAAAACGACATGAGAATGCTTCCTACGATTGAGCCATATATCGGCGAAGCTCTAACTCTGCCAGACAGCATTGAGGTCAGTTCTATTTGTTGTTCGGTCGCTGAACTTAAGATCGCCCAGGGCCAACCAAATGAGGCTCTTCCTTTTCTAAACAGGGCGAAGCAGATTGCTGTCGTTTCAGGAGTTGTCTTTGACCTGCTCCGGTACTCGATAATAGAAGGCCGACTTCGGCTGATCGAAAAAGATTTCGAGAAATCATTCGGCGTATTCAAGAAAGCGCTCATGCTTGCAAAGAAGGTCAGCGATTCCATTGTATCGCCTGCGGATAGGACCATTTTTCAGAATAAGCGCGAGATAGTCTACCTCGCTCAAGAAATTGGGAAATTGAACAGAGTTGTAGGGAAAAAATAAGAGGGCAGGATTTCGGCCTGCCCTCAATTTCAATATCAGCCTTGACCGCCGACGCTCATGCCTGGGGCGATACGAGCTTCGAGGACCTCGACGGTAAGTTTGTAATCCGTCATCAAGTCACCTCCTTTAAATTGTTTAATGCATGCTTCCCCGAGCGGGAAGCATTTCTTTTATATTCACTTGGAAAATTCATAAAACAATTATCACACAGGTATTTATTAATTAAAGTATTCACATGCGCAGTCGTAACAAAACACGTCGTTAAACTTGACATGCGATAAATATAAGTCCAGACGAACTATTGTCAAGAGAATTGGTTAGCTGTGTGGTAAGTTCTTGCGGTGTGTGGAATGGAATCGAGCCTATTCAAGGCTTAGAACGGAAAATACTTCCTCTATGGGCGGTTCTGTGATGCCAAAAAAAGCTGGCGTACAGGATCGCACTCTACTCAATCTTGGTTCTAGGTCAGGGAAGGACAAAAAAGAAACCGTCAGGTCACACCCATCTAAGAAGATGGCCAAGACCTGACGGAATATTCAAATATGGGAAATTATTTCTTTGATGACTTCATCATCATCGCTTCCATCATCTTCTTGCCTTCGGCGTTGCTTTTCTCTCCAAAAGCGTGAAGTTCAGCCACGGTAGCAGAATCCGATGACGTCATAAGCGCCATTGTCATAAGTCCACTCTTTACTTCTTCAGAGTTGACTTTGCCGCTCATCATGAACTTTCCGTAAGCCTCGCAGTGACCGCACAATACAGGAACTGCGCCCGTCCCCTTGCCTATATCCTCGCCGACCTTCTGCATACCGAGCATGGCTGCGGCCATCTTGTCTTGGTAGTCTTTCTCGACGGTAAATATGCTCACAACTCCATTACTGATGTTATGGTATTCGTGATGGCAATGCTCCATCAGACCTGGCTGTGCAGTGAACTGTTTACAGTAGGCGCAGTTTTCCAAATCGAGCCACGGCTTTTCATCGGCCATGACCATCATTCCGGCGGCTATTACTAGAGCCGCAATTGCTAAGATTTTTCTCATGATACCTCCAAAAATTTTTAGGTTGTTGTGTTGATAAAATAGAATGCCTGGGATTTTGTGTCAATAGAAAAAATAGGGGGAAATCATTATTTATTTGAATTCCCCCTACCACCATGACCAGAACTCGACTCTGATTCCCGATAACAATTTTCGATACGCCAGCGCGACAAGTGATTTTTTGCCAATCTCGATTTTCGCATAGCCGGACATTCCATCGCGAAGCAAGCTCTCTGAGTTTTCCACCAGTACCGAGACCGGGAAATAATTTTTGCCCGCGATACTATCAGCCGCTGCAGGTATGCGAACCACACGCCCCTCGAAAAGCCTATCAGGATAAGAGCGGACTTTGACCTGAACAGTCTGGCCAAGGCTTATCAGCGGGAGATCAAAATCAGAGACTGGGATATGCAGTTCTATTTCGTTTTGTTGGCAAACCGACAATATACTCTTGTCCTTGCCCGCTCCATGCCCCACAAATACTGTCCCGGAGATGGGCGAAACCACCACCTGTGCGTCGGCCTGGACTTTGAGAAAGCCAAGCCGCGCCTGTTGTTTGGAGATTTCATGGGCCAGCACTGTTTCTTCTTCGGGTCGCGGCGGGGATTTGAGCAGGCGCAATGCGGATTCCTTGTTGCTCAGTTCAGCCTTGGCGATATCAAATGCCGACTGCGAGCTTTCGAGCTTATCAGTCGACTCCAGTTTCCGATTGACCAATTCCTGAATTCTGTCGAGGTTTCTTTTGAGTTGGTTGAAATTACTTTGAGCGGCTGATACCTGCGATTCCATCTCACTGATTCGCTCTTTTTTGGGGGGAGCTTTGAGAAGCACAAGGTTACTCTGCAGGCGCTCAAGCTCGGAATGGGCTCCGGCGAGCTCCCCGGTAATCTGATTTGAAATCAGAATCGCGACTGTGTCTCCACTCTGAATCTGTTCGCCGTCGCTGACGAGCGGCAGCAGTTCAAGCGCGGCCATATCGCTTGAGGTCATCTGAAGATAACTCGATTTGCTTTCGGGTCTCTCGCCGCCAAGCCGGAGGTTTTGTTCAAGGAGGCCAAAGGCATTGAGGGAAAGTGAAAATTCGTTGAGCGGCTCGACCGTAATGTTGCCGGAAACCCGGTGAGGAAAGGAGATCGCAAGCACAACGACCACGACGGCAATGAGAACAATCGCGTACGTTGCAAGTCTGAAAGGTTGGCTGAGTAGCTTTTTCATATATATCACATGCCGTACGGTTCCCAAAAATAGGTTCCGAAGGCTGTCTTTTAAGATAATCAGAAGCGCGACAATGAACAAGGTCAATCCAAAACCGCCCCAACGGCCATAGATGAATCCCCCGATCAGATACAGCATGTAACCCAGCAGGAAAGTCGAGAATAGAATCGCGAGGCCGCCGTAGAGAAAGAAAATTTTTCTCTCCCGCCGGCTTGGAATAATCAACTCAATTGGCCAGCCGAGGATGTGACGCTTCAACACATTTCCAAGATAGGCGAATGCCTTTTGGCGGAGATTCGGGATTTCCACCCAGTCTGAAAGCATATAGTAGCCATCGAGTTTGATGAGCGGATTGAAATTTACAAAGGTCGTTATCCAGCACACGAGAACAAACATTCTGGCGACTATGTTGACGGCTGTATCTTCGACTGTCACCCGCCAAATAATCATCGCTACCGCAAGTATCAGAAACTGATAAAACGGCCCGGCCCAGGTAACCGCAAGGCGTCGAGACTTTTGAGGAAAGAGCCAGGCATCGGAGATATCACAATAGAAGCAGGGTTGGAAATACATGAGCAAAAACCCCATCTCGTGCACAGCCCCGCCATAGTAGCGGCAGAGAATGGCATGGGCGTATTCATGCAGAGTCAGCATCACAAACAGAACGACAATTATCAGTCCGATAGAATGGAGATGAAATAATTCAGCAAGATTCAGATTGAACTCTGAGTAGTTCGCAAACAGGAGCGAGAAGCCTGTGATGATAACCAGCCACGAAATCACAAACCAAAATGGATTGTGGAATGGCCGATAGAGCGCGGTCAGCCGATCCAGAAATGGACCCGGTTTGAATGCTTTGAGTTTCACAAAGAGCAGCCGTGATGCAAGTGATGATTTTTGTCCTGCCCGAACCGAAAGTTTCGATATCCCCTGCTCGCTCCGGCTGTTTTCAAGAAACAGCAAACCCTCGAGCATGGCTACAAATTGTCCGACATGCTCGGGCGTTATGTTGACCGAGAATTTCTCGCGGACGCGCTCAGCAACGGTCTCGGGCGCAGTCGCTCCATCGAGCTGCCCAACCAGCCAGTACTCTAATTCGCGGAGCCGAAAGTATTTACCGGTGATTGGGTCTTTGACAGTATAGACGATACTGCCATCGACAATTGAAGATGAGGCAACAAGGTCAGAGCGGAGTTTGGGATATGTTTGCGCGGCCATAGGCTAAATCTACTGATTTTTGGCAAACTTACAAGGGAGAGCGCGATTTGAATCGTTAACCACGTCAGAGTGCGTATCACATTTGGGATTTTGTAAGAAAAAGTTTCGCACAATCTGGCGGAATCTGCGTATTTATATACCACTGCATGGTGCAGGGATAGGATTTTGTGGCTGGTGAACGTTCCACCTCAGGCGGACTTGAAAGCCCCGTGCACCAGCTTTTCTTTGCTTCCCAAAATGCTCTTTGGTGCGGGGCAGAGACGCCCTGCACGAATATTTCTAATATCCAACGTGGTGTCAGGCGTCTCTGCCTGACACTCTTCCGACTTAAGTAGGTCAGTCCGCCCCGGCGGACTGACGTCTCACCTCACTGACAGGGCGCAGTCGGGGCGAGCGAAATAAAGAGATAATCGATGAGTGCAGTCAAATCGGAGATATCTGTCGTTCCAGTGCCGTCGGTGTTGGCCGCATCAGGACAACAGAGCGGAGTTAAGGTGATAAAAAGATGATCAATTAAGACGGTTAAATCGCTGATATCTGCAGTCTGGCTTGCATCGCAGTCAACATTGCCGGTTGGGTCAAAACAACAATCAAGACAGGCGGAATCTACCGGCAGAGCGCCGATGAGCTGGCTGCAAGAATTATTATTGGGAGCGCACGGAGAACTT